>JAICRN010000041.1 GCA_025937335.1 Microcoleus sp. TY_ISSM_2_bin.22 | reverse complement strand
CTGAAGAAAGTTTCAAGTGCGACCAAGATGATTTGTGGTTAATTCCTACTTCCGAAGTTCCGGTGGTCAATTTGTACAGAGGTGAAATTTTGACAGCAGAACAGTTGCCAATTTATCACTGTTCTTATACTCCTTGCTTTCGGCGCGAAGCTGGCAGTTACGGCAAAGATACGAGGGGATTAATTCGATTGCACCAATTTAATAAAGTTGAATTGGTAAAACTCGTGCATCCGAGTACCTCCGAGGCAGAGCACGAAAAGTTAGTGCAGGATGCGGAGGGAGTTTTGCAGGCGCTGAAATTGCCTTATCGGGCGATCGCGCTGTGTACCGGCGACTTAGGTTTCGCGGCCGCCAAAACCTACGATTTAGAGGTGTGGCTGCCATCTGCGGGCAAATACCGCGAGATTTCCAGTTGTTCCAACGTCGCAGATTTTCAGGCGCGGCGGGCAAATATTCGCTTTAAAGAAGCGGGTAAAAAAGGCACTCAATTCGTTCACGCCCTTAACGGTTCCGGTTTAGCTGTGGGCCGCACAATGGCGGCTATTTTGGAGAATTACCAGCAGCCAGACGGAACTGTAAAAGTGCCGGAAGCCTTACAACCCTATCTGGGACGGGAAGTTTTATAAGTCACTCGGCGATTTCAATCGCCGAGTAATATTAATTCTGGTTGCATCGGAATTAATATTACCCGAAATCAGGACACGGCAGTGCCGTGTCCCTACAATTTATCACCGTAGGGATACGGCACTGCCGTATCCTCGCTTATCATTCCGGCGCAGCCTATATTACAAATTTCTTAGAGCTTCCTTGATGTCCAGGGCTAAAAATCTATCCAATGCGAGATACATCCAGTAAACAGATAACTGACTGTCGCTGTTAGTCTTATGAAATCCCAAAGCCAGGGCCTGTTTTTCGTACATCGGGTGAATCATCAGCGTGTACAAGTCGCAAAGATTCGGAAAATCTGTTTGCATTTCGCCTAAAACTTTCTGTGCGTCTTCCAGAAAAGTAATCCGGTATTCTGACAAATACTGCGGATCGATCATCCAACTGCGGATAAATACTGACTGGCAATTTTGATCTCCTGATAGCGCCATATTGAAAGGATCGATATCGGAAATAGAACTTAAATGAAGGCTTTTGCTAGGAGCGTTAAAAAAATTGACTTCTGATTCGCTAGCTGTTGGATAAAGTAAGTAAAAACCGACGGGATTGAGGTTATCTGAGCGACGCAAAACTCGCATTCCCTTTGAGTATTGACTGGCCAAAAGCCGGAGGATTTTAGCGATTTTTTGGGGTACGGCGTTAGTGTTGCGGTTCATCCAGTTGTAATTGGTCGCTAATAAATTTGCAACGGGAATCGCGTCGCACCGAGGGTTAAAATTATCTAATTGGAGTTGTACGGGGTTTTGAGGTTCGGCAACATTTAAAATTTCTGAAACAGGTTGAATTTCAATTGCGGTAGTGTTACCGTCAAAGTGTTTTTTAATTAATCCCAGGGCTTCTAATTTATCTAACATCATGCCGGCGGCCCGATCGCTTCCCCGATCGGAATCGGAGTAGAATAGTTCTGCGGCTTCCCGGTGAGTGCACTGCACTTCTGTTGCGGGCAATTCCAGTTTCGCCAGCGGCGGTTTGAGGCGGGGCTGATTTTCCTGAAGCTGTTTCACCAATAAGTAAATCCACAGCCTGATAAAGCATTCAGCCCTAGTGCGAGTTACGCCAACTCGTTTCATCAACAGCGAGACAGCCGTGCGTCGTTGAGATTGACAATACCAAACATTTATTTCTTCAAAATCCATTGTAGTTGCCAAGCAGCGAAGGAACTCTACTTACATATTGGCTCAATTACCATAAACTTCACCCCGCTTCAGGTTACTTGTTGCCGCTGTTGCTCAACTTGACTGATTTCCGGCGACTCTACAAGATAGCTGCTTGCTCCTTGCAACTTCACTGCTTCCCAAACCACAATCAATTTTAGATATTTCTGGCTTGATTTAACAAAAGAACGAACCCGAGTAAATTAGCAACTTTGGAGGTTTACGCCATGTACAGTGCTTATATCAATCGAATGGGAAAATTTTTGCCGGGAGAACCGATTAATAATGATGAGATGGAAGAATATCTCGGCAAAATTGCCTCGCGCCCTTCGAGAGTCAGGCAGCGAATTCTCAACAGCAACGGCATTCAACAGCGCTACTACGCGATCGACAAACAGCAGCAAACAATATATTCTAACAGCCAAATGGCAGCATTTGCCGTCCGCGACGCGATTTCTCAGTCAAATTTGGAACCAGGGGCGATCGACTTATTGGCCTGCGCTACCACTTTACCAGATTTATTAGTACCGGGATTTGCCAGCACAGTACACGGGGAACTTTCCGAATTATCTCCCCTAGAAATAGTGTCAACTCAAGGAGTTTGCTGTGCCGGAGTTAGTGCCTTAAATTACGCCGCCTCTCAAATCGAACTCGGCAAAAAACAAACCGCCATTGCCGTCGCTTCCGAATTTCCCTCGCGCCTGTTCAAAAACACCAAATTTGAAGCAGAGACTTCAGTACAAGCGGGAAAACCCCTGCCTTTCGATACAGAATTTCTGCGCTGGATGCTCTCCGACGGTGCCGGAGCATTGTTGCTCCAAAACCATCCCAGCGCAACAGGAATTAGTTTAAAGATAGAATGGATTGAGCTCGTTTCTCACGCCAATGCTTATCCTGTTTGTATGTATTCAGGATTAGCCAGCGAAACATCCACTAAAAGCTGGCTGGACTATTCCTCCTACCTCGATGCAGCCACAGCGGGAGCTTTTGACTTGCGGCAAAATATTCGCTTGCTGGAAAATGTAATGAAATTAGGCGTTGAAGGTTGGCTGCGACTGATTAAAGCCGGGAGAGTTTGTCCGCAGGAAATCGACTGGCTGCTGTGCCACTATTCGTCTCACTTTTTCCGGGGGCAAATTGTAGAACTTCTGGAACAAGCAGGCTGCATGATTCCTGAAGAAAAATGGTTTACCAACTTATACACACGCGGAAATACAGGCTGCGCTGCGATTTATTTAATGTTAGAGGAATTGTTCAATTCTGGCAAGTTGCAGCCTGGACAGAAAATCTTTTGTTTTGTCCCGGAAAGCGGCCGCTTTACCACGGCATATATTATGTTAACTGCTGTGGAAAATACCCATAAGCCTATGAGTTCTCAAATTTCTAACTTTCATGAGGTTCCCGAAGCTTCGCCTCTCGAAAGTGTGAAACCTTCACACCCCAACTCTCCGCAAGCTTATTTGTTGCGGGAGTTAGCATGGATTTGGCTGAAGTTCGATCGCGAAATTCGTTCTGTTCCCATTGTTCGCAAATTGTACCGAGGAGAGTTTACAATAGAAGATTATCAAGCTTTGCTGTGCAATCTCCGACCGCAAGTTGTAGAGGGAGCTCGCTGGATTGCTCGCGCTGCTTCTAACATGAGTGACTTTCGCCTGCGATCGACTTTTATCGGCCACGCTCAAGACGAACACCGCGACTATCAAATGCTAGAACAAAATTATGTTTCTGTGGGCGGTGAATTGGCAAAAATTGTGGAATATGATAAGAATATTGGCAGCGAAGCACTATCAGCTTTTATCTTCCACCAAGCATCGCGGGAAAATCCGGTCGATTTAATTGGCAGTATGTTTATTATCGAAGGATTGGGCAATCGGTTGGCAGGAAAATGGGCAAAACAGATTCAAGAAAGTCTCGGTTTGCAAGATGCACAAGTATCGTTTTTAGCGTACCACGGATCTAATGACGAGTCGCATTTAGCCAAACTGGAAAATTTGATTAATGCCGAATGGATGACAGATGATATTGCCCGCCGCATTGTCAAAACCGCTCGCGTCACTGCTCGTTTGTATTTGCTGCAATTGGAGGAAATTCGCTAATGCAAAAGCTGCAAAAACAAGATACCGAAAATCTCCCAGATGAGCGAAAAATCCCTTACGCTACCAAACCATACAACCGCCGAGATCCGAATGTTTGGGACGTGCTGTTTTGCGATCGAGCTATTCCCGTAGATTTAGTGGCAAAAGCATACATGATGCGGGATTTGCAAAACTGGACTCGCAGTTATTTGCTGATTCCCATCAAAGTAATTGCTAACTTGTTGCTGGCGGTAATTATGACAACAAAGCGCCTGTTGCCCTTTCAATTTCGCGCTTACACTTTAATGCACAAATCCGCAGTATTTTTCCTGAATAACTTTGTCTCGCCAGAAGCTTGTTATTTAATTGTGCGGCACCTCGGCATCGGCTCCAACATTATCAACTTCTTGATTGACAACGGCCCCGACACCCGGATAGAAAAGTCAAAGCTTTATCCGCGCACTGTTAGCGATTTAGCTGACAATGCGTTTCTCGAACACGACTTAATTCTCTATAATTTTGTCTGGGATTACAACCAGGCAATGCGGAAAAATCCTAACTGGTTGCAGGCCGTCAAAAAACGTGGAATTAATTATGATAGCATTCAACCAGTAGAAGTTGCAATAGACTTTGAAAAACGCAGATGGCTAAAAATTCTGGATTTAGAATCTGCGATCGAATTGTTTAAAGTATTTTATTCTCTGTGTTTGACTAGCGACGAATTTGCGCGAGCAGTGATGTCGCTTCAGTTAGATGAAAACTTCGGAGTGTATGTCAGCGAGATTACCGGAAATTGCGACTGGAATCATGTCATTGTCAATCGCCATCCGCTAGCGCCAAACAGTCCGTTTAATGCGGCACGCGACTTGTTTTTACACGGGATTATTTCGGAATATCTCTATCGGTATTTGGAACTGCAAAAAGAGATGAACTAAACTCCGATTAAATAACCACAAATACCGCAGTGACGGGTTTTACCAATAATAGTTAATAACAGCAAGAAATCTACCTAAACCCGCCCCATACAACTAATAACTTAGATCGACCTTTTCTGTGAGATAAAAAAATGTAGATTCCAATTGACCGTTGAGCGGGGCGGGTTTACGAGATTGTTGGTTTTAGGCAGAGATGGTTGGTAAAACCCGCGCCTATCCAATCTGAAATTATAGTTGATTTTTTAGGTATAAAATTAATAGGAAAACTCAAGCTGCTGCTAGCTGTGCTTGTTCTGCTGCTTGGGGCAAATTCTGACTTACCACAATCCACTTGCCTGTAATCGGGTCGCGGTAAGTAATAAAAGGATTAGATTTTAAAGGTTGACTGCAAGGTTTAGCGGCCATTTCTACACACTCCCAAGAACTGGTATTGAATAACTACTACAACACCATACTTTTAATAATCGGATGTTTTGCCTAAAATCCGCGTGATTTATACCTCAACAATAGATGATATTTTAGCTGTGGTTTGGTGACATATAGCACTGCTTAAAGTGATTTAAAACTGGGTTGGCAGTGAGCAGTATCACCAAAAACCTTCCGTAAAAAAAATCTGCCTTTTGGCTTTTACCTTCTACCTTCAAGACGGCGACTATTTTAGTGTAGATCTGATATTATTAAGTAAGGTAAAGACGTTTATCAGAGATCCCCCTCACAAACTTATGGTGCTATTTGGATTTGGCAAAAAGTCGAGCCTGCCCTCTCCCCAAGAGGCATTGCCGGGACGGGCAGAGTCGATGTCGGTACCGACAACTCACTTTGTTAACGGCAATCCGCTCAAACCTCCCTTTCCAAACGGTATGGAGACTGCCTTGTTTGGCCTGGGCTGTTTTTGGGGAGCAGAACGGAAATTTTGGCAGCAAAATGGAGTTTTTTCGACGGCTGTTGGCTACGCAGCCGGGATTACTCCGAATCCTACTTACAACGAAGTTTGCAGCGGGATGACGGGACATAATGAAGTAGTTCTGGTTGTGTTCGATCCGAAAGTAATTAGTTACGAAACGCTGCTCAAAGTTTTTTGGGAAAGTCACGATCCTACTCAAGGAATGCGTCAGGGCAATGATTCTGGTACTCAGTACCGATCGGGAATTTACACGTATTCAGCTACCCAAATGCAGCTAGCTGAAGCTTCGCGAGATGCTTACCAGCAGGCTTTGACGGCGGCTGGTTACGGCAAGATTACCACTGAAATTATTGAGGCTCCTGAGTTTTATTACGCAGAAAGCTATCACCAGCAGTATCTTGCTAAAAACCCGAACGGTTATTGCGGTTTGGGCGGTACTAAGGTTTGTTTGCCTGCTATGTCTCAGGCTTAAAAATTGACCCAGCTTATGGATAGGGACACATAGATCGGGACACAACTATGTTTTGTCCCTACAACAATGTTCATTAGTGTCAAGTTAAATTCTAATCCATTCACAGGCTGCGGTTTGACGATTAAACTTCGCTCCCCCCTAGCCCCCTGAAGAAGCAGGGCAACCGGAATCTTCTTTTTCGTCCCCCTTATTAAGGGGGATTTAGGGGGATCGAGATTCAGGTAAAAACTAGATTGATCAAGGCTTTCAGTATTAATAGCACTTACGCGCGATTGTTGAAAAACCTGGTTTTTTTACGAAAAGACGTGTTGTAAACCGCACTCAAGGTAAAAAACCGGGTTTCTGGGCCTCAATGCGTAAGTCCTGATTAAGTTCACACCACTGAACAATGTTGTGTTCCTACAACATATCTGGTGGGCAGTTGCTCCTAGCCCGCCACAAAAAGCGGAATATGTTAGTAGTTGAAAATAGGTAAAAAATGCTGACTGCTGTTGTAATTATCAATCTACTAATATCTGGCGTCTGTTTTTATATCGCTGCGAAAGTGTGGAAAATCAGGCGGACGATCGCACGTTTTGAAATCGGCATCACAGCGATCGAACGCTGTAGCAGCAATGTCCTCAGCACGTCGCCGGATTTCTTTGCTAACAGGCAGCAAGGTGCCCGCCAACTGCGACGGCGCTATCAACAACTGGAATTGCAACTGCAACAGGTTCAGCAACTTTTGGGATTGCTGGGTTTGGGACGGATGCTTTGGTCCAGGCGCAATCGACTTTTGAGGTAAGCTATCCTAAAACTGCTGCAAATTTTGCCATCTCTACCTGCAGACTGATGGCAGCAGCAAATAGCCGCCTCTGGTAGAAATCCAGAATTATCAAGAATATTTCTATCTTTGTAAACGGCTGCGATCGGGCAAACGTGCCTAAAATTGGTGTATGGAGAGAAGTTATAAAAATGTCAACTAAACGTTCAGGATTATTTATTGGCGGTTTGCTTGTGGGTTCTGCGATCGGGGCCGTGACTGGGTTGCTGATGGCACCGCGACCGGGCAAGGAGACGCGGCAGATATTGAAAAAATCGGCCGATGCTTTGCCGGAGTTGGCGGAAGATTTATCTACTAGCGTGCAGTTGCAGGCCGATCGACTTTCTGAAACTGCAATCCGAAATTGGGACGAAACTTTGATTAGACTCAAAGAGGCGATCGCGGCAGGTTTGGAGGCGACTCAGCGGGAACGCCAAACGCTGTCGGAAACAGAAGCTGAAGTGAGTCCCCCGTCCCGCCCTCCCATCCGCTAAATGACATGAAATTCTCAACCCCCAATCCCCGATTCAAGTGAGCGATCCCATATTTTGGCTAGGACTTTCGATTTTGCTAGTGGCAGTTAGCCTGACTGCTGTTTTAGTGACTTTAATACCTGCGGTGCAAGCGCTGGCCAGGGCGGCCCGCAGCGTGGAAAAGCTCGCTGACACGCTTTCTCGCGAATTTCCGCCCACTTTGGAGGCGATTCGGTTGACGGGGCTGGAAATTAGCGAGTTGACGGATGATGTCAGCGAGGGAGTACAAAGTGCGGGCGAGGTTGTCAAACAGGTCGATCGAAGTATTGGTAGCGCCAAAAAGCAGGCGCAAAACGTACAGGTAACTACTCGCAGCGTGGTGACTGGGATTAAGGCTGCTTGGAAAACTTTAACTCGCAAGCCGCCGATTTCTGGGACAAATCGCCGTTCGACAGAGAGATTATCGCCGAGTCAAAGAAGTCCGATTTCGCTGAGGGATTCGGGTTTGGAGGATAGGTATTCTGGGGTTTACGGTGCGGGTGCGAGTAATGGGGAATCGCCCAGGTTGAGGAGTAGCGAGGGTTCGGGCTTGCCGGGGGATGCTGGAGAGTTTGAGGAAGTGCGATCGAACGATTCTTGATTCCACCCAATTCCTCATCATCCTTCCACAGCACAGCCATCCCACCAGCAAGGATTTTTATCAATAAAATCCATCAAAGCATCATACTTAGGCGAACCCTTTTGTTCCACATATTCCAAAGCGCCCCAACTTCCCCACTTACTAAATCCACCCACGTCCACAAAGTGCACGAAAAGACTGCCTCCAGCTTGTTTCCAAATATTCAGTAATTGAATGTACATATCATACATTTCTGGACGCCTATTTAATTTCATAAAAAACTCACTCAGTTTTTCGTTATTCTCCACTCCTTCAGTACCTACAATATGTTGACCGCCCTCGTAAACAAATAACTTGAGACCTTTTTTTTGAGCCACATCTAAGAAATACCTAAAGTCATTATCAACATCTGGCAAACTATCTTTGAAGCCAGGAAGCAACCCGCCCTCTCTTAATTGCTTAAACGCTTTTCCAAACCCGCCATCTGCGTCTTTCAACCAAGACTCTACTGTGCTGACACTTTCTTTCCCGCCCAAGTTGCCGCTAAAATATCCAGCTATGGCTACGGCATCAATGCCGTGTTGATAACAAGGTTTATTGCCCTCAGCTACCCAATAGGAACACTCTAAAGCATAAGTTTCTAACTCTCTCCAGCCTCTTTGAGTTCCTAACACGCAGACAACTCGATTCTTTTGATCCTCAAAAACACCTTTCCAGATATCGCACATTTGAGCAGTACGCATTCCGTACCATTGCATAAAAGCATCGCCTTTATCTCCCCACTTCGCTTTACCTTGTTCCAAAGCATAATGCGATTGTGGAAATAACCAATTCCAAACCTCATTAGAATACTCTACATAAACTTTCAGCTTTGGATCTAAACTATCTTTGATCGTTTTAGCAAAGTTAGTCATATATTCATCCGTAGCTTGATGCGGCATATTAAGCCAGGGTTCTGCTTGGACTTTATTAGCTAAATTCACCATAACTTCTATGGGAACATTTCCTCTGTAAGCATAGGATACGCTCTCTGGTTTAGGTCGGTTTGACCAGTCTTTTTGTTCCGAACCATTTGTCCCCATCCAGTCCATAAAACGCAAAACTCTAAATTTTTTAATCTTGTCTATAAACAGCGGATTAAATATTTCACCGCTTTGATAAAGCTGTTCATCCTGGGAATGAACAACTTTAATATTGCGGATATAGTTCCCTGTTTTCTTGGGATCGGTAGCAGTAATTGTAATCATTATGCCTCCGCCTTGTGTGGCATCCACATTAATGATATCCCTCCCGGGTTTCGACGCAGCCTCATCTTTTTTGGCATCATAGGTATATTCGATCGCACCCTCACCCTCATAAGTAACAATATATTGCCCTGAAGGATAGAGATTGGGGATTTCCCTAAGTAATAGGGTACTTACCCTAGTATATTTAGGAGCATCTTCGGGAGATGGGAGAGACTTCACCCACCCATTTTCATCAAGGTTTAAAAGATTATACTCCTCTGTATCCCATTCACCTTTACAGTTTGGTTGTTCGCTGAGGCATTGAGTTATCCATTGTCGAGAAGATTTGAAAGCATCTAAAAAGGGTAATTGTGTTGAGTAGTCAGCAATACCGTGAAGCCCAACTCCTAAAGAAGAGCGAGAATTTGACGTATTTTGTACATCTGCACGTACAGCTACTTTGTTATCTGCTTGCGGTGCTGCTGTTGGAGGAATATTAGTTGTTAAAGCCCAACATCCGGGAATGAAAATGACAAAAATTAATAAACCAAGGACAAAGCCCAGAGCTTTATTTTTCGATATGATACTTAATCGAGACATAAATTTGACTGATTTTATTGTTTGAGGTAAAATCCGAGCGGTAAGACAGTTTTAATTTTGATATTTTATCAAAAAGTTCTTTCTTAAACTATCAGCTATAAGATTATTAACATTTTGCCTCTCAGTGGAGGGGCGATCGCCCTTTCTGTCCCCAAGTGCGATCGCCCTTATCTAACTTCTATCCTCCTCACATTTCTAAGCCACTGCAAGTTCATATTGCAGAACTAAAATTTCATCAGCTTTCAACATAGCCATAGCATATTCACTCCCTCGACTATCAGCAAACTCCACTAAATACTGACATTCCTTTCCCGTATCATACACTTCAACAATAGTTCCCACAAGTCCAACTGGCAAACTAGAAATAGATGCGTATTCTGGTTCCACTAGCGCTAATCGCTTATTTGAAATCGGCTTGAGAATCGCAACCGAATCCAAAACTCTAAAGTGTTTGCTCATAGTTTAAGAAAAGCTGAAATTCAACAACGGTTAGAATTAGTTGAAGTAATTTTACATAAGTACCTTCTCAAGGTTTTTAGGGGCAGGCTTAGTTAGGATATACGCGATCGCAGCGAGTTTACCCCTTTCACGCACCCGCCCCCCCGCTAGGATTTACACCTTACTTAGGCCTTAAGTTCGCGCTGCTAAACTCAGAAGCAACAATCATCGACCCAATCCCCGCATCCGTAAATATTTCTTGCAGCAAAGCATGAGGAATTCGACCGTCAATAATGTGAGCACCCTTCACACCCTGAGCCAAACTCCGCACACAACAATTAACCTTCGGAATCATCCCCCCAGACACAACTCCCGACTCAACCAACTGTCTCGCTTCCTGAATATCCAACTTAGCAATCAGACTCTCTGGCTTGTGATAATCCTCCAAAATTCCCGCCGTATCAGTCATCAAAATCAACTTTTCTGCTCCCAAACCAGCGGCAATTTCCCCAGCCACCGTGTCAGCATTAATGTTGTAAGATTGACCGTTTTCATCGGCTGCCACGCTCGACACCACCGGAATATAACCGCTGTTCACCAAAGACTCCAAAATCTGGATTTTCACGCCGCTGACTTCACCAACAAACCCAATTCCCTCCCGCCCGTCCGGACGAGCTTGAATCAGATTGGCATCCTTGCCGCACAATCCCACTGCTTTGCCGCCAGCTTGGTTGATTAACGAAACAATTTCTTTATTTACTTTCCCCACCAAAACCATTTCTACAACTTCCATCGTCGCCGCATCAGTCACTCTCAAACCATCCTTAAATTGCGGCTCAATTCCCAATTTTTCCAGCCAAATATTAATTTCCGGGCCGCCGCCGTGAACCACAACCGGACGCATCCCCACGCAAGCTAGCAGCACAATATCCCGAACCACCTTGTCTTTGAGAGTGCTATCTTTCATCGCAGCACCGCCATATTTGACCACAATTGTGCGACCGGCAAAGTGTTGAATGTAAGGCAGTGCTTCGGACAGCACCTCTACTCGATTAGTGTCCGCATTCCTAACAAAATCGCTTTGTTTGAGCATGGGTAAATTACAAAAGACTAAAAACTTAATTCTAAACTTTAATGGCTAAGGCACGTATCAACAGCCACAAAAATCACTTTTTCCCTTCAAGTTATCGACGCACAGGCTCGATCGCCCTTATTGAGCCCAATCCTCTAAATTTTCATAGGTTTTTTTAATAAAATAATTAAAAATTATGTATTATAACTTATACATTTTTTGCTAAAGTCAAGAAATGTATAGCTCCCTTGATTTACTTAACATTTTATGTTAAATGTTGTCGCCCCGGACTCCGAAAACCTTCAGTACAAGCTAGCATCAGAGGCTGACTCGTCCCCGCGGATGACGGTATTTTGCGATTTAGACGGGCCGATCGTGGATGTGTCCGATCGCTACTACACCACCTATCAACAGGGATTGGCCCAGACTCAAGCAGCTTATCTTGCTAGGGGAATCAACCTCAAGCTTCAAATACTCAGCAAACAGCAGTTTTGGCAAATGAAACAAAACCGAGTGCCCGATGCTGAAATAGCCAAAAGTTCCGGCTTGTGGGGAGAAGAAATTCATGTTTTTCTCGGATGCGTAAGTCGGATTGTCAATCAGCCAGACTTGTTGCACTTAGATCGTATCCAGCCGGGAGTGCAATGGGCGATCGCACTTCTTCATTCCCGCGGCGTGCGGTTGATTTTAGTCACCTTGCGGCCGAGAAATCAAGCCGTTCAACTGTTGCAAAATTACGGTTTAGCCAGACTGTTTACCTGCATTCGGGGAACTCAGATGCCGGATGCAGCCTATCACAACTATACAGCTTTAAAAACCGAATTGTTGGCTGAAGTTGCAGAAGAATTTGAGTCCTCCTTGGGTTCGGCTTGGATGATTGGAGATACCGAAGCAGATATCCTCGCAGGACAAGCATTGGGAATACCCACAATTGCCGTTACCTGTGGCATTCGCAGTCGCTATCAACTGCAAAAGCACCAGCCTAATTTCATTCTCAGCGATTTGATTATTGCGGTTCATCACTTATTAGGTTCGGAACCACAAGTAATAGTTGACTGATTACACTTAAAAGTCATTAGTTAACAGTTAACTGTTGACTAATGACTGATGACTGATGACTGATGAATAACTAAGATTGTTCTAAATTCCTCGTCATTTCCCACAAGCGATGCAGGGGAAAATAAATCACCGGAGCCCAAAGACTGCTGAGAATAGCAGAACACAAAGCCACTCTCTGGTGCTCGCTCCAAATTTCCAGTAAAGCCCGATCGCCCATAGCCAAAAATTGAATCCCCATCACCGTTTCCGCTACCACTGCCATCCCAAACACAATTAACGCGATCGGAATCGGATCTCTCTCAACAATATCTGCCGGAATCGACCAGGTTTTCAGCAACACCACTGTTAAGACTCCGACAATAACTAGACTCACAGCGTGGGTGGGATGAGGAGCCGTCATCGCATCTTGAAGAAACCCCAAAACCACGCCCATGCTAGCAGCTCCCCAAACTGTACGTTTGCGATTAATGCTCCAAGCTACCAACCAAATTAACAGCCAGTTCGGGCTAATTCCCAGCAATTCCATTCCCGGCATCCGAGTGGGCAATATCAGTATGCACAGCATCACAGAAACAAATGTAACGCCGAAGTTGAGAAATTGGCGCGATCGCGAAGACATCCGAGATAAAGCCTTCATCACTGCTTTGCTCCTTCCGACTGTTCAGAAGATTGACCCTGCGAAGCCTTTTGTTCGATTTGCTTAGAGTGGGGGTAAACCACTGCCCACTCCAGAGAATTCATCGGTGCAGAGAACTCAACAACAGCTTCGGGAGCCGGAGTTTTATTCAGATCCACCGAAACCACTTTTCCCACCGGCAAACCAGGAGGGAACAACTGACTAAAAGAAGAAGTTGAAACCACATCCCCAGGCTTGACATTAGGAACATTATCAAAAAACTCCATCACAGCCTGATTTTGGCCTTTACCGCGCATAAAACCCATGTTACGAGTGCGGGTAATTCCCACACCTAATTGACTCGTAGGGTCGCTGATTAACAGCACCAAGCTAGTATTAGGAGTAACACTGACAACCCGACCGACCAAACCGCCGGGACCCATGACGGTAAAATCTGTTTTGATGCCATGGTTGCTGCCGCGACCCAAAGTTACTTGCTGCCACCAGTGGTCGGCGCTGCGGCCAACAATAGGAGCTACAATCCCTTTAGGTTTCTTAGCCGAAACGTAACCTAAAAGCTCTTTTAGCTTCTGATTTTGAGTTTCTAATTCTAATAGCTGCGCTTGCAGTTCTTGAGTACGCGCCGATATGAGCTGTTCTTGCCCAGAGCCGTTGGCTTGAAACGGACGAGTTACCCAATTGTAAACTTCAAACAGTGGAGCACCTTGTGTTTGTCGAACTCCCCAAGCGGCAGTTACAGCTAAACCTAAAAGGGCAATTGGTAGTCGCAGATCCCACCACCTGCGGAGTGTGTTTTTTAGCATAATTTCAGTAATCTAAAATTGTTATGTCAGGATTTTAGATTTGAGATTGCAGCCGTATTTCTAAATCCAAAATCCCAAATTAGTTAACTACATATTGCGCGACGACTGCCCGCTGAAAACCCGTTCCAACTGTTTGTTTTCCAATACCCTACCAGTTCCCAAAACCACGCAACACAGCGGATCGGCTGCCACGTGAGTGACAATTCCTGTTTCGTGACTGATCAGAGTATCTAAACCTTTCATCAGGGCTCCGCCGCCGGCGAGCATAATTCCCCTGTCAATAATATCTGCTGCTAATTCCGGGGGGGTGCGTTCCAAAGTACGCTTGACAGCTTCCACAATTACTGAAAGCGGTTCCGACATACTTTCGCGAATTTCTGGGCCTTTGATTGTAACAGTTCGCGGCAGACCCGAGAGCAAGTGCAAGCCCCGCACTTCCATCATCGCGTCGTCATCCTCTGGAGTTGGATATGCAGAACCCAACTGAATCTTAATTTCTTCAGCAGTGCGTTCGCCGATGACCAAATTGTGAACTTTTTTCATGTATTGGACGATCGCCTCGTTGAGTTCGTCGCCGGCTACCCGCACAGACTCGCTGATGACCGTACCTTGCAAACTCAAAACCGCAACTTCCGTCGTACCCCCGCCGATATCTATAATCATATTGCCAGTCGCCTCAGCCACAGGCAGTCCAGCCCCGATCGCCGCAGCGATGGGTTCATCAATTAACCGCACTTCTCTAGCACCGGCCTGAGTAGCCGCCTCAATGACAGCACGCCTCTCTACTCCGGTGACACCGCTGGGGATGCCAATAATGATCCGCGGCGAAACTAAGGTTCGGCCTTCGTGAACTCTGCGGATAAAAGTCTTGAGCATCAGTTCGGCTGTGTCGAAGTCTGCGATTACCCCGTCGCGAAGCGGGCGCAGTGCTATCACATTCCCGGGCGTCCGCCCGAGCATTTTTTTAGCATCTTCTCCAACAGCCAGCGGTATTTTTAAGTCCTGGTCGATCGCCACTACAGAAGGTTCTTGCAGAACAATACCTTTGCCGGATACATAAACGAGCGTGTTAGCAGTACCGAGGTCGATACCCATATCTCTAGATAACGAAAATCGATTGAGAAGACCCACTGATTCGTACCCCCCCCAAAACTAAAATACTATTGTGTGCAATAATGTTGTTACAAAAGTGTAACCGAGGTGGATTCTATTACGTTTTTCATCCTGAGTCTAGTCAGAAATCTACATTGTCGAGTATAGGTTGAGCGCCGACTCGCCAATCATCCACAATCAATATGTTCTGGTAAGTGGGTGTAAAATCAGGATGAAGCCCTCATTGGCGCTGTTCCAAGTTCAGTTTGGACGCTAGCCCGCGTGTGGGAAGATTTAACTACATCACCGATCGACCACATTCCCAAAAAAGTTTATGAGTCTTAATGTTGTGACTTTAGTAGGCCGCGTCGGCGGCGACCCGGACGTGAAGTATTTTGAGTCGGGTACAGTTAAGTGTAATTTGACGCTGGCAGTGAACCGCAGAACCAAGAACAGCGATCAACCAGACTGGTTCAATCTGGAAATCTGGGGCAAAACAGCGCAGATTGCTGCTGACTACGTTCGCAAAGGCTCTCTAATTGGCGTAACAGGCTCTTTGAAGTTCGATCGCTGGCAAGACCGCAATACAGGTTCAAATCGCTCGAAGCCGGTAATTAAGGTAGACCATTTAGACTTGCTGGGTTCCAAACGCGACAACGAGTCGGGTATGTCGCAACACAACAGCGAATTCTAGCGTTTGGGGAATTTGGAAATTAATATTTGTGAATTGGGTGGGTGCTCGTGACTTCAGAAAAGTTAGAAATTGTTCAAACTGAGTACCAAGCCGGGCAAGTAGCTTTTGAGAGTGGCCGGTACGCTCAAGCTGTGCAGAGTTTAGAAACAGCTACCGGTTTAGTCGATCGAAATTCCCGGTTGGGCGGTGAGGTGCAGATGTGGCTGGTGACAGCCTACGAAGCCTCTGGCAACACAGAAAGGGCGATCGAGCTTTGCCGCAAGCTCACCCGCCATCCCCGCCAAGAAACCCGCCAGCAAGCAAAGCGCTTGCTGTTCATTCTCGAAGCTCCCAAACTCACTATACCTCCTGAATGGATGGTGAAAATCCCTGATTTGGCAGCTTTAGATGAAAATCAATCAATCAGTTTTCAAGCCAATCCAAACGCTGATATCAAGTACGCTAAACCCAAGCCCGCCGTACCAGAACCCGTAGATTTGACTCAGGTTAACACGAAAGATAATAGGTTT
>JAICRN010000321.1 GCA_025937335.1 Microcoleus sp. TY_ISSM_2_bin.22 | reverse complement strand
TTTAATCGGCGTAGTAAAGTGGAAAAACTCGTGGTCGTTAACCAGCAGCAATTCCCCTGGCTGCAGAACTTTATTAAAAACAGGCTTCTCTTTTTTAGCCAAGTACAAATGCGTTTCCCCGCCTACAATATTAGTTCGATCGACCGAGAAAATGCCGATAAAATCAGTACCGTCTCTGTGAATTCCTTCCGGTGCGGGGTTTCCGAAATTGTGCGGCGAACAACTCGTCCTGATTTGATGGATGCCGATTTCAGCTTCCGGGTGAATTTTGCAGGAATCGAAAAAAGCAAAAATCATCTGTTTGAAATTATCGAGGGCGATTAGTCGATCGTCCAATTCGGCAAATTCCCGCCTGATATCACCCACTAGCGGATTGTATGTTTTGCTTTGATACAAATAGCCGTGAGGTAACTTAACTAACTCATTTCCGTTGACTGTAAACCGCGACAATCTTCTCGAACGATACTTACCTTTCACATACGGATCGACAGGCATATCGTCAAAAAATTCCTTGAAACCTTCTAGCTTAATCGAGTTTACTTTTTTGAAAGTAAACATGAAAGCATAATCCAAATGAATGGATTCTAATACGGTTTTCATAGATTTTACTCCCTGAAGCCTTGCTCCCCTCCTTAATTTTGCCTTGAGGAGGTGTATGCTTCTACTCTAGCGCAGGTTTTTTGTATGTGTCGTAAAAGACACTACAAAAATTGCAAAGATATCGTAAAGACGACAAGATGAAGTGGGGGGCTTGTTCTTCTTTTAATCGAAAATCCAAAATCTAAAATCTAAAATCGATTGACTGCTTTCACCAGCGACTGACAGGCCCGCAGAAAAATGGCCACATCGACCCCAAGTGCGACGTACTGAACGCCAGCATCAATCCACTGCTTGGCGATTTCGGGGTTTTCGGCAAAAGTACCGGCGGCTTTGCCTGCTTTGCGGATGGTTTGCACTGCCTCCTGCATCATGTCGATTACTCGGGGATCGCGGACTTGGCCGGGAATGCCGATCGACTGTGACAGATCGTAAGGCCCTAGAAAAATCACGTCCACCTCTGGGACAGTCACAATTTCTGCCAGGTTGTCGATGCCGCCTTTGCCTTCGACATGAATCACAACTAAAGATTCTTCGTTGAGTTTGTCAGTGATATTTGTACCGGCAGCGGTGTAAAGTCCGGCCCGCGTAGCGAAGGAAAGGCCTCGCGTGCCCAGAGGACTGTATTTAGCACTTTTGACAGCGGTTTCAGCATCAATTTTGCTTTCAATTTGAGGTACTTGAACGCCTGCACTGCCGATGTCGAGAGCTCGTTGAATTTGCGGCCCGTCGTTTTTGCGGACGCGAACAATGGGTGCAATTCCGGTGCAGTCGGCGGCGCGACACAAATCTTCAGCAGCAAGGGGGTTCAGGGGACCGTGTTCCATGTCGATAACGGCAAAATCAAATCCAGCGTGACCGCATATTTCCATGAATGCGGGATAAGCGCAGTTCATAAATAAACCGAGGACTGTTTCGCCTTGTTTAATTTTTTGTTTGAGTTCGTTTTGACGCATGGGTAATCCTGGAAAGTAGAGTTTTTTTACCGCAGATGAAGCGCGATTGTTTTTAACAATACAGCTCAGATATTGTCGTGATGAATTACTTTATGTTAAGATAATTGATAAAAATTTGGTAGCTTTTTTGGCTTCTACTTTAAAGGGGATCAAGCACAAAAGCCAGCCAAAAATAAACATTCCTAAAATTGGTAAAAATATTGCTCCCACGGAGGGTTCTACTAACCAAGCAAATAAAGAAAACATTCCTATACTGCCAGTTGTCCACAGCCAAAGGATCAGAAATCCTATGACTATTGTATGTAAACTCATCCTAATTTTGATGGAACAACCGAACTGTTGAGTATGTATATCTCCTTGTATAATGGGGAAAAATAAATTTCGACCGATGATGATGCGATTGATTTTGAAGGTTTTGCCAGAAATCGTTCCTTCATAAGGTTTGGCAGGTGGCGGGGCAAAGGGTATAATTATTCTAAAAACTTTGGGAGGAGTAACAACTTCGTCCAACCTACGTAAAACTTCCGAAAAAGTTAAACTGGTGGTAATTGTTAAACTTTCAAAAGGAATCAATGATCTAAAAATTTTGACAATTTTGAGCATAAGGTAGATCCGGCTGTTCAATAGTTGTTGCTGGTATTAATGCCTCTTATCTAAAAAAGTTTCCCCTGACAACACCGCGAAATACCAGTATACTGCAAAATAAACATTTAGATGAGATGAGTGTTTTTCGCTTATGTCAAAATTAATTCCAGACTCTCCGATGAAACTTCGACAGTATCTATTTTTGCTCAAAGGTCGATCGATCCTTAGCCTCACTCTCGGCATCATTTCCGCGATTGGGAGCATTTCCCCAGTATTTGCGGCACCTCCCCGCAATCCGGACACTGCAGAAACTTGCGACATTCTAGTAGCAGGCGGCGGGCTCGCAGGTGCTGCTACCGCTTACGAAGGTTTGCTGGCGGGGCGCACAGTTTGCCTGACTGAAATTACTGATTGGGTAGGCGGTCAAATTTCCTCCCAGGGAACTTCCGCACTTGATGAAAGAGAGACTCAGCGATCGCTCTTATTTTACCCCCGCGGCTACCTAGAATTGCGGCGGCGGATCGAGAAACATTACGGCCGGCTAAATCCTGGAGGCTGTTGGGTTAGCTATTCGTGTTTCATGCCCTACGACGGTCACAAAATTTTATTTAACATCTTGCAGGATGCCGCTAAAAAAGGCAAAGGCACGCTGAAATGGTTTCCCAATACAGTTATTAAAGAACTGGCTATTACTCCTGCTGTGGCGGGGAATACGGTTGGCGGTCAACAAATTAAAAGTGCGATCGCCATTCAACACAAACCGGCCGCCAACACCGGGCCAATCAACACCGAAACTCTTTCTCAGACTATCGAAGATGCCTATCGCTACGAAAATTCTCCGCGCTTTAATAAAACTATTATTCAGTTTATTCCTAAAGCATCTGGGACCCTCCCTAACCCCAGAAGGGCGGGGAATTCCACAACTTCCCCCCCTTTACAAGGGGGTGCTGATTGGTACGTTGTAGATGCCACCGAAACAGGCGAATTGATCGGACTTGCGGATGTTCCCTACCGCCTCGGAATTGACCCCCGTTCGCCTCTGGAACCTACCTCTCCCAGCCCAAGCGGCGACGCTTACTGCACTCAAGGTTTTACCTACACCTTTGCGATGGAGGCAACGAAGGAACCGCAGCAGCATCAACTACCTTCTTTTTATCAACAATACGCTCCTTACTACAGCTACGAATTGCAGAGATTGGCGAGCTTTCCCTTAGTTTTCAGCTACCGCCAAATCAGGAGCATGAGACCGGATCGAAAGCGACCTTCCGACCCGAAGCAATTCCCGATTTATCCGGGGGATATTTCGATGCAAAACTGGACTTGGGGCAATGACTATCGTCCCGGTTCTGCCCAGGATAATTTAATTTATTCTCGCGCCCAGTTGGAAGCAACAGGTCAACTGCAACCGGGGGGATGGATGGGCGGTTTGCGAACCGAAACTTTGCGAAAGGGAGAGGAAAATGCCAAAGGATTTTTCTACTGGCTGGTAACAGGAACTACTGACTCACAGCTAGGAGAGGGAGTCAAAAAGCCTAATCCAAACAATCGTTTTTTGAGCGGGTTGGATTCGCCGATGGGGACGGTACACGGACTTTCTAAATATCCTTATATGCGGGAGGGCAGGCGCATTATTGGGAGGCCGAGTTTCAATCAGCCTCAAGGTTTTACGGTGTGGGAAGTTGATATGTCTCGTACTGACTTTACGGCGGATTTTTACCGCCAGAATTTGTCGGAGGAAGAGTATCGCAATTTGTGGTTGGCTGTGGGTGGTTTGAACGCGCCGGCTTTGGCTGTGGGAAGTCAATCTGTTGAGGATACAAAATCGCGATCGCGCGCTACGATTTATCCTGATTCTGTGGGTATCGGTCATTATGCGATCGACTTTCACCCCTGCATGACTAACAGTCCGCCGGAAGCACCGGGAAATACCGAACGGGAAGGTACTCGCAAAGCTCAAGGGCAAGCTTATCCCTTTCAAATTCCGCTGCGGGCAATGATTCCTCAAAAAATTGACAATATGTTAGTGGCAGGTAAAAGTATTGCTGTTAGCCACACAGCGGCCGCTGCTTATCGAGTGCATTCTTTTGAATGGTCTGCCGGTGCGGCGGCGGGAGTTACGGCTGCTTTTTCCCTAGAAAAGGGGATTATACCTTATGAATTAGTGGACGAATTGCCATCTCGCGAGCCAAACTTGGAAGTGTTGCAGTTGCGGTTGCAGCAAAATAAGAATCCGATCGCATTTCCGGGTACTTCTATCTTCAATAGTTCGTGGCAAAATTGGAAATAATCGCAGTTGGTAATCTCAATAGCCACAAGACGAAAAATCATCTCAATTCCGGTTACACCGGAATGATTGTTGGTTGTTGACTCGGGGTCTAAAAACTGAATAGTTGAGTGTTAACTGTTGACTCGATTTGATGATTCCGATGCAACCGGAAACGATATCGTGGGGCGATGGTGGTAAAAAAGCCCAAATCCATATCGAAGAGGGCTTACGCTTACAGCAATAGACCCCAAATTGGTTCTATCTGAGATGTTGCACCATTGTCAATAAGCCTTTTATGAACCGGCATCCTGCCCGTGAAGCGAGAAAATCTACTCTTCGCGGAACGGGCCGGAAAGCCTGTGAAGCGAGAATGGTGCAAGATGCGACTTCTATAGAAAAAATAACGCGCTGATGACGCACTTTACTGAGTTTGAGGATAACGTTCTGCCAAGAAAGAGATAGCAGCAGCCCGATCGCCCAAATCGCCATCCAATTTCGCCGCCAACAAATCATCCAACATTCGTTTAAACCCAGGCCCAGGCTTATAGCCCAAAGCCTTCAAATCGTTGCCATTTAAAGGCGGCTCAACATTCGCCCACCTGGTGAGATATTCCCAAATTTGGCGGCGTGCACTTCGCGGACTTTGCAGGGCGATCGCAATTAACACCGGCAATTCATAATTCCTCAACAGCAACACCAATTGACTCGGCAACTCGCACTTAGGCAAATTCTCTGCTAACTGCTTCTTTCCGGCTTCCAACACTTCCAGCCGCTTAATACTGTCAGCGGGTAACTGAAGATTTGTAGCCACCTTGCCGCGATATTCCGGTGCTAAATAAGCTATCAAAACTTCCAGCCGCATCTGCCAATCGGGAATATTGATAATGGGAAATGGGGAATAGGGAATGGGGAATGGGGAATTGTCTCTTCCTTCTTCCTTCTTCCTTCTTGTCTCTTCCTTCTTGCATTTTCCGACTTCCTTCTTCCTAACATCCGTTACATCCGTTACAGAATCCGTTGCCGAACTTCCTTCTTGCTTCTTCCGACTTCCTTCTTCCTTCTTCCTAACATCCGTTACATCCCGTACATTGCTCGTTGCCGAACCTTCCTTCCTTCTTCCATTCAAACACCGATCGAGCAAACGCAGTTGCCGCCACAACTCCCGATCCAACTCCAAACTAGGATGAATGCAGCGCAAAGCCTGCAAATCTCCCAGCATTTGCAAAGCAACTTTCCAGTAAGGAGCTTGCAAAATGTATTTTAATTCGCTTTTGAGCCGAGTTTCCAAAGCCGGAGCTCGGCCGTTTTCCCCCTGAATTCGGTAATAAATCCCGCTGGCCAAAGCGTGGCGGATGTATCCTTCAGTCTGCGGCTCAATTTCAAATCCCAACCGCACCGCAAACCGCACAGCGCGATAAATTCGCGTCGGATCTTCGATAAAACTGTTGGCGTGCAAAACTCGAATTTGCTTCGCTTCCAAGTCCAGCAAACCGCAAAAAAAATCTAACAATTCGCCGCTGCGAGGAACACCCAACCGCACAGCCAGCGCATTAATAGTAAAATCCCTGCGGTACAAATCTTGGCGAATCGAACTCGCTTCAACTTCAGGATTTGCAGCCGGATAAGGATAAAATTCAGTACGAGCAGTCGCGATATCGACCCACAGGGAGCCAAAAGGAGAGTCTTTGTGCCACAAAAGTGCGGCGGTTTGAAATTGACCGTGAACGTCTAAACGCGATCCCGGGTATAGTTTTTGCAGCGATGAAGCTAACTCGACACCTGCACCGCAATCGTCGGAACCGCACTTTCCATCGACAACCAAATCAATATCAGTTAGCGCCAGTGTATCATCGGTCGCTAAGAGTAAATCCCGGACTGCTCCACCAACCAAATAAAGTTGCCAGCCGCGCTGTTGGGCAAGATTGGCCGCGATCGACAATAATTGCCACAATTCGGCACTGATGCGCGATCGCAACAAATGCTCAACCGATTCGGGCATGACACAATAAGACAATTCTGCATTGCTTCCCCTGTCTCGCGTTTTTTGCTGGTGCAATTCCCGCAACACGTCAGTCCGGGTAACAATTCCTACCAGTTGACCGTTTTCCAATACTGGCAAGCGCCCGATATCGTATGTCACCATTAAAGATTCAATTTCCGGCAGCAACGTATCCGGGGCGATCGTTTTTAGCTGCGGAGTCATGTAACCCTTCACCGGGTCGTGACTGAAACCGTGGTGCAGGGCAATGTCAATGTCGCGGCGCGAGATAATGCCGGCGAGCCGATCGCCCGCATCGACCACAGAAAGCCCGGAATGTCCGTAACGTAGGAGGATACGGTGAGCTTCCCCCACC
>JAICRN010000693.1 GCA_025937335.1 Microcoleus sp. TY_ISSM_2_bin.22 | reverse complement strand
CTTTCCAAGCTGAGGCACCATACAAATACTAAATATATAGTTTTTTGCCTATCAGTTTCTTCATCGTAAGGTGCGTCATAAACGAGATTTTTGACTTGGATCAAGTATCTGGATGACGCACCCTACGAAATACTAAACATCGCGTTCTGTCCGCACCCATTTGGTTTGCCGCTTCAGGAGAAAACCCAGATACAAAGGGATTTTCCACAGGATGTAAAAAGGTACAGATAACAAAGTGGAACCGGAAATATCGGCCCGCCCGAATTTTGCCCAGGCGCTGACAATTGAAACTAAAATTAGCAGTCCTTGTACAGCTAACAATATCGCAGGAATCGGGGATGTTCCGATAATTGCTGCTAGTAAGGAGGCGGCAAAGGCAGCTAGCCAGATAGCTACTAACAGCGATAGGGGAGGGACGGATAAGTCGAGGGCGATCGCCAATAAGTCAAAACGTTTTTGCTGTAAAGAAGCTGCTGTCAGCCGGGGAGTTTGAGTTAACAATGTCTGTATGTGACCGTGTTCCCATCTGGTTCTTTGACTTTTAGCCGCTTGCTGCTGCTGTGGCAAACACCCAGTGACGTTTGCTTCGGGGCAGAATACTGTTGGGTGTCCGGCGATCGCCAAATCCAAACTCATCTGCATATCTTCAACAATATTGCTGCTAGCTAGGGAAACAGATCGAATAATCGACCAGGGAAAAGCCATGCCAGTACCTGTTAGTAATGATGGGAATCCTAACTTTTTTAATCCGCTGGGACGGACTAAGTTTTTAACTAGAAATGCTAAAGCAGAAATAGAATCTTTCGGAGTAGGATTTGGTGGCTGTTCCATGAGATAAGTTGCTTGCACTGGTCTTTGTTCGGCAACTGCAACCCGGGCTAATTTTTCTATAGAGTCTGGCTGACAGATGCAGTCTGCGTCAACCATGATGACTACTTCGGGGGGGTCGGATTCGATCGACCGCAAGCCGAAATCCAGTGCGTATCCTTTGCCCTTGCGTTCTGTGTCTTGTCGCTCGATCGCACTTGCACCGCAGTTGCGGGCGATTTCTGCCGTGGCGTCCGTGCAGTTGTCAGCAATCACTAACAGGCGGTCTTGAGGTGTTAGCTGCGGCAATATGGTGGAGATGGTGGCGGCAATTCCTGCTGCTTCGTTGTAGGCAGGAATTAAAACTGCTACTTTGGGGCGGGGCGCTTTAGTTTCCGCTGTGGACCCGAAGCCGGACAAGAAAGCTGCACTGCATTCTAGAAATAGAACTGCAACGGGAATGAGAAGGATCAGGGCGATCGCCCATAGCACAACATCAATCAATAGGAACAGTAGCTGATTAATTTCCACAATTCTAGTACCTTAATTTAATTTGATTCGTGGCGTTCATTGAGTTTATTTAATCTAATTACACCTTTGTTAACTCAATGCACAAAGCTATCTAAAGTACGATCGTATCATGCCCTGAAAAAATCACCGTTATCACCTTTGCTGTAAAGACTTAAGTCCTCATAAAACTACTAGGACTGGCGTCTTCACTACAAATTAATTTGATTGCGGTTGTACGATCGCAAATAATATCATATCATGTCACTTATGACAATGTTAAGTCACTCAATTTAATTAAACCTCAAAGAAGCCCAAACTGGAGAAACCCGGTTTCTAAAAGAAACCAGGTTTCTGGGTGTTCTATTTTTAATCAACTAAACACTTAATCGATGTTTAACATCAAATCCGGTTGCATCGCAATCATAAAATCGAGTCAACAGTTAACACTCAACCATTCAGTTTTTGACCCCGAGTCAACAGTCAACAATCATTTCGCTAAGGCAACCGGAATTGATATAACTCATTCATCCCCTGTGGGTGGGCACTCAGGAAGCCATCTCCAAACTCAAAACTACGTTCAAGCTACGCTGCATCGGGGATAGCAAAAGGTTCAGATTTTTTGGTGGTGAAATGTGCCGGGGGTGCAAATTCTCTGAGATATCTCGACACCGATCGCAAATATCCCACTTCTGCTTGAATAGAATCCAGCTTAGAAAGACTCTCAACTAAGTCATCAAATTCATTAGCAGTAACTCCAGCACTGTTTAAGACTTCTTGGTTAAGCCGCCCGTATATTCCTTGCAGGAGGAGCTCGATAATCTCCCTGTAGTCAGCGATTTCCGTTCCGTAACCTTGCAATTTTTTCGGATTGATTCCCCACTGCAAAATCTTCAACAAGTCTGCGGGGGAACTCCACGCAAAACAGGAAGCAATCACTTCTTTTTGCGCTGCGACAAGAGCGTGCTTGATTTGCACTTCCGGGAAATCTGGATCGCCGATTAAGATTTCCAGCTTCGACACTTGTTTATCTAACACGCGCAAAGAAAAAGGAGCTAATTCTACAGTCACCATGTCGCCAGCATCATCAACAATTCTAAAAGGATCTTCCAACACATTTATTAGCAGGTGAATGTCTGTAGGCTTTTTCCAGTCAAACTGTCCAAGGAAAAACGGTTCTTCATATCCCGGCAAAAGTCCTTGAAAATAAATCGGCAGGTTTTTGCCTGATTCAAGAATTTTATAAAGGGCTACTTCCAAGGTTTCTGTCGGCCACCCGAGATTGCTCACGGCGACAAATTTCAGTTTTCCGGGAACGGATACAACCAGCGAATTCAGCAATAAATGTACGGCTTCCACAAGATTTTGAGCGGTTACGTAGCGGTGGGGAGCGTGAACGTTGACAGTTTTACCTTGCTGTACTTTTTTGGACATTTGCTCGCAGAACAAGCTATTTTCCAACATATGAGTAAAGCGAACCATCCCGTAAGTGACATCTCCTTCTTGAGCTGCTTTGGCAAATTGCCATTCGGCAAACTTCTTCGAGGCTGCGTAAACTTCGGTTGTAAAATATCGAGATGTTTTGCCTGTGGAAGAGAAGATGCAGTGTTCTACGCCGTATTCTTCGCAGAGTTGGATGACGTGTTTACATCCTAACAGGCTGGTTGTAACTGTTTCTCGGATTTTGATTT
>JAICRN010000066.1 GCA_025937335.1 Microcoleus sp. TY_ISSM_2_bin.22 | reverse complement strand
AATACCGGCTGCTGCCGTAACTCAATTGTACCTAGAAAATCGAACGGGCAACAAAAAAGACCTTCTATTTTGAGCGATATCTTTAAGGACACGGCATTGCCGTTTCCGGCGCGGGGAGTATGACACGGCATTGCCGTTTCCCTACGGCTGGCTTTTAATAATTGGTATAAGATTCAGGACTAAAGTCATCATCAAAATAGGAGGACTTTAGTCCTCAGTACAAACACCTTGATTAGAGGTAATTGACCTGATTTTATCTTACTGCCAAACAAACACTTTCGCTTCGTATTCCGGCAAGTCAATTATAATATTGTCATCGCCAGATTCCACATCATAATTGCCCGTCCATTCGTGCCAAGTTCCGTTTGCCGGAAAGTGGGGAACGCTATAATCTGCCAGATAATTTTCCGACAGATTCGCCACTACTACAACTCTCGAACCTTCATCGTTCCAGCGAGTGTAAGCAAAAACTTTCGAGTCGGGGTCTTCGTGGAAAAACTCGATGTTTTCTGTGTAAAGTGCTTGGTTATTTTTGCGCAGGTGAATCAAGCCTTTGTAGTATTCCCACAAACCTTTATTCAGGTCATTTCCTAGCAGCGTCCAGTCAATTTTAGCTTGCTCAATAGTTTTGGCTTTGTATTCGCCAAATTCTTCGCCCATCCAAATCAGCGGCACGCCAACTGCTGTCATTAACAGCACGGTTCCCAACTTCGCCCGTTTGAATGCTGCTTCATCCAAAATCCCGCGCGAACCCAATTCGGCAAAAACGCGATCGTGGTCGTGATTGCTCAGATAATTCACTACATTCGTAGCACCCAAGTAACCTTGCCGCTTGCAGTCAATCACATCTTTGAGCCGTTCTAAATCAAAAGAATCGCCGCAGAGTTGTGGAATGATGCAGTGATAGAAACTGTCGTGCCAGCAGCCGTCCATCGGCCCGTCTATATTCGTGATGCTGGGATCGTCGGGAATGTATTCGGCAACGGTATAAAACGGTTTGGGGCCGGCGACACTTTTGGCTTCTTGAACTATCCAGTGCATGAAATCGTAGTTAGCAATTTGTCGCGCCGCGTCGAAACGAATGCCGTCGAGATGATATTCTTGAACCCAATAGCGGACTGTATCGCCAGTAAATCTGCGCGCCGGATAAGTTCCTAAGTTTTCGTCGTAGAATTCGTAGTTAAATTCTGGGCCCCAATTGTTATCTGGATCGCGGGGTTCGTGGTGATACCAATAATCGTGATCGATTTGAGTGAGGGGGCTCGATGATTCCGAGTGGTTGTAAATCCCGTCGATGATGACGCGAATCCCGCGCCCGTGACACTCGTCTATCAGGTTTTTGAGTTCTTCTGTGGTTCCGTAACTGGACTCGGAAGCGAAAAAGTAGCGGGGGTTGTAGCCCCAACTGTAGTCGCCCGGGTATTCTTTGAGGGGCATGAGTTCGATCGCGTTGACGCCGAGTTCGACTAAGTAATCGAGTTTTTCAACGACGTGCTTGTACTTGCCGCGGGCGAGGGGATCGGCTTCGCCGCCGGAAAAGTCGGCAACGTGCATTTCGTAAATCACTAATTCCCGATCGGCGGGTAGCGGTTTGTCATCGTGTTTCCAGACGTAGGTATCGACAATGCGATCGCCGTCTTTGATCCGAACAATGCCGTTTTGACTTGCATCGTCGATGTCAGTCGCGTAGGGATCGACCACATCTACCCACTGATCGGGTTCCAGAAACCAGCTTTTCGACTGAACGCGGAATTTGTATTGATAAACGCCATCCTCCAACTCAACTTGCGTGCGGAAATAACCTTCTTCGTCTTTTTCCATCGGGATCTCTTCCCAATTAGAAAAAGAGCCAATCAAGGCAGCTCCTTTGTTGTAAGGAGCAAATAACTTGAATTCAATTGGAGCGGCCATAATACCTCTTTCTAAAATATTTCAGTAGCAGTTGATACTTTTAATCTCCCAAATTTAAGCGAACTCAGGCATCACTCCGCAGATATAATTTTTTTAACCCTTAACTATTCCTAAAAGTATGGTAATCTTGCCTCTGCCTGCGCCTTTTATGAATTGATATCTGGCAATATTGGCAGTGCGAGCGAAATTTATCTAACTGGGGATCGCTCAACAATAAGTATTATTAATAGGATATTTTTTTAGCATCTATCTTAAGGTAGATTCACTTTCTAAAATATTTAAAAATATATCTGTACGGGGGTAGATACAACTTTAAACTTTATCACTTTTTTAACAACAAACAATTCCTCTGCTGGTGCACGCTGCCTACCCTAATTTTTGGGTAACAATTAGTCAGTCGGCGTGCACTGCACACCCTAAATCAGCGGCCGTAAGGTGCGCAACGCGCACCCTACTTTTAACTTGATTTTGCCTGAGGATAAGGCTTCATCCAACCAAGCCAGAACGCAGGGCGAGAACGGCTGCCTGAGTGCGGTCATCAGCGCACAACTTGTTCAAGATATTGCGGACGTGAGTCTTGACTGTACCGACAGTAATGTACAGCTTTTCGGCGATTGCAGCATTGCTGTAACCCTGGACGATCAGTTCCAAAACCTCTAATTCCCGTTCGGTTAAAGGGTAAGTCTCAATGATGTGACTAAACTCGGGTTCGGCAGCCTTAATTGTGACTCTTTTGCCCTCAGCCTTCGGTTCTTCCGGCGCGGGTTCTTGAGTGCGAGCTTGTTTCAGGACGATGCGGGCGATCGCCGGATCGATCCAAGAGTTACCTTCGTGAGTTACTTTTACTACATCTAATAACTGATCGAAGCTAATATCTTTCATGCAGTAAGAGTCAGCTCCGGCAGCAAAAGCTGCCAGAACTTCTTCTTCATTGTCCTGAAAAGTCAGGATCAAAATTTTGGTATCGGGATCGGACTCCGCTACCGATTTTTTGAACTTTTGTGTCAGTTCAATGCCGTCAAAATCCGGCAAGCCAATGTCTACAATTGCCACGTCAGGTTTTGAAGACTGAAGCAGTTTCAATCCCTCTGTAGCGTTAGCAGCATCGCCGACAACTTCTATCGTGTCACGCTGTTGTAAAGCTGTGCGGATGCCGACTCTTGTCAGGTCGTGGTCTTCTATCAAAGCAACGCGAATTTTACTCATCTTTTTTCCAATACTCCAGTAAACTTTAAAAATATCGTCAATTGACTCAGCCTAACTGAGTAAATTTGAGAATGTGTCCTGATTTATGGTTTGACAGGCCGCACATCATTTTTAAGCATACTCATGCAGCCGCCAAGAATGCAAGTTAATTTTTAAGTTATTTTGCGGCGATGCCTGCACGCTCCTTACTCGGGACAGGTAAGCTCTCAATGTTTTAACAGTTTAACTGAATTATCTCATTGTCCGCCCGTTGATAGAGGTAAAGATACCACTACCCGGATAAATTTAAAGTATAAAAATTTTTGATGCACTTGGGCCGTCAAAATAAATAAAGCTAGCAGCACGAGTCTTTAGCCGGTGTTACGGCTCAAGTTCACTGCTTATTTATAAAACCTGTTATGACTCAGTATCACGGCAATAACTCTTTTCGCGCGGACTTTTCCGATGCGGAAACATTACACAAAGTATCTGAAATAACCTCCACCCAACCGCAAGTTTGCGACCGCGAAACTCAGGACGAGCGCCCGCAGTCGGCAACTCCTCACATAATTTGGAAAGCCTATCCCGACGGCTGGGTGACTTATTTAGGTCAGCGCTGGGAGGAATACACGGGGGTACCAGCAGCAGCAGCTTTGGGTTTCGGATATCTGGCGCGCGTCCATCCAGAAGACCGCCCTCGTCTTTTGGCGAGTTCGCGCACTTGTGAGTTCCCGCCGCCAAGTTACGAAATAAAATTTCGCCTGCGGACGCGAGAGGGCACTTATCGCTGGAATCTGGCCAGAGGAACGCCCGCCAATCCAGACAGTCAGGAAGTTTTGGAGTGGGTGGGAACCTACACAGATATGGACGCGATCGAAAAAACTCAAGCCGATCCCCAAGCAGAACTAGAATTTCTGTCGCATCAAGCGCGCTCGGAAGCCAATTTCAGAGCAGAAAATTTGTGCGAAGCCGGGACGGTAAAGAACGAGGGGCGGGATTTGCACGCGATCGAGCGATTTACAAATCTGTTGAGCCAGCGCGCGGGTAACTTGTGCCAGTTGTTGCAAGCGATCGCGGACGCGACTGTAGAGGCGATCGCCGGAGCGGAATTTTGCCTGGTTGCTCTCATGGAGTGCGATTGCAGCGGCCTCAAACTCAGCGCTGTCGGGGGCGCGGAAAACTTTGCCGCTGACAAAACCCCGCACGTGCAAAACAAGCTGCTGTGGAAAGCATTTGCGACGGGAGAGCCTGTACTGTGGGGTTCGGAGTGCGACGGCTGGCTGCCGGCGGCGGCCTGTGCAGCGGCGATCGAGTCGGAGGAAACCGGGCGTTTGGGCGTGTTGGCGATCGGCAACGCGAAAGACAGCACGGCGATTGACGGGGAAACTCAGCAACTGCTGGCGGTTATGGGAAAACAAGCTGCGATGGCGATTAACAGCGCGCGGGCGATCGAAATATTAAAAAAGCAGGAACAGCTTTTAGACTTGCAAAACGAGCTGCTAATTCGCCAGCAGGAAGAACTGGAAAATCAGGGCCGGCGCATTCAACAGCAAAAATTGCAACTGCTAGAAGCAGCCAAGTTAAAATCGCAATTTTTGGGCACCATCTCCCACGAATTGCGAACTCCCATGAATTCGATTATTGGCTTTTCCCAAGTGCTGCTGCGCCAGCACAAACAACTGCTGAGCGCGCAGCAAACAGAGATGGTGGGGCGCATTTTACATAACGGCAAAAACCTGCTACTGCTGATTAACGATATCCTCGACCTCTCCAAAATCGAGAGTGGCCGCACAGAACTAGAAACTGAAGAATTTGATTTAGCGCATTTAGTAATGGATGTGGCCCTGCAATTCGGAAATCAAGCCACCGAAAAAAATGTGGCCATGTCCGTCAGCGTGTGCTTGCAGAATCAATTTATAGTTAATGACAAGTTGCGCCTGCGGCAAGTGTTGGTCAATCTCATTTCCAACGCGGTTAAATTCACTCATCGGGGCAGCATTTGCATTGAGGTGCGGGAATTAAATTGCGATCGGCTAATTATCAGCGTTCAGGATACAGGAATCGGCATCTGTGAAACCGATCTTCCCCACATTTTTGACAAGTTCCACCAAGCCGACCAAACCACAACTCGTCGCTATCCAGGCACCGGTTTAGGACTAGCTATTTGTGCCTCTTTAGTCAAAATTATCCACGGCACGATTATTGTCGAAAGTCAACTAAAAAAAGGTTCGACATTTCTGATAGAATTTCCGCGAAATATTAAGCCTAATAAACTCCTGTCCTGACTGGAAACATTTTTTTATATCTATTTTTAGATAGATAATAAGGGGCAGAAAACAGCTCTTATAAGATTTTTTTTATCACTCTACAAAACACTAAATAACCAACAGGACTAATATCGATTTCGGCTCAACCAGAATGATTGTTGACTGTTGAATGTGAGCCGAAAAATATAAAATTGTGCTTGTATTTGGTGGCAGATTGAACGAGAATTAGGCAAAAAAATGGTTTGACTCCCGAATTATAGCAGTAAGGTGCGCCGAAGACAACCCTACATATACAGGAGTCAATCAAAAAAGGGTTTGAGCTGCGAATAATAGCGATAAGCTACACAAATTAGTCCGCAGAGGCGGACTTTGTTTGACTCTATGCAGCGGTTTGAACCGCCGAGTTTTATCTAAAGACTAGAAGTTTTCCCTACTTGATCCTGAGTAGCAATTGGTTTAACATCGGTGTAGCCCATATTATTAGCTACGTCGCGCAGCACCGAAATTTGCTGTTCAAAATCAAGACCTTCAATTTGACCTAACACGCCATTAACAGCCTCAGTTGCCTCGTATCCTTCCGGGATATCGACAATTTTTTTTCCCATACCAATAGCCCAAGCATACCAAACCAACAACTGATTGTTGGCAGTTAAAGCTCCGTAAGCGTGAGAATACGGGGTGTCGTCGCGGTTGACAATACCTCGCATTATATTTAGTTGTTCGTCGTGGGAAAGGTTGTAAAAATCATCTAGCAGCACGGGAGCTAATTGTGGTTCGGCGGCGGCGGGAGCGGCCGGTGTAATTGACTCTCCCATTTTTTCATAAACAAAGTAGAGCAGCGCCAGTTTTTCATCTGTACCCAACCCGTTGATTGTCTGAACGATGTTTTGAGTGTCGTTGGAGAGAGAGTGAGGATTGGTCGCGGCGGGTGAGTTCATAAATAAAGTTCCTTAAAAAGGCTTCCAGAATATATAAATATCAACATTTGTAAGTACAAGTCACCCTCCCCGAGAGGTAATACGATTTTAAATTTAAAATTTTAGATTTTAGATTAAATAATTGGGAATGACAGATGATGTATGGGTTTGGAGCTTGCATACAGTTGCATTTGTTTAGTAAACTCGTGTAATTTTGATCGGCCACATTAGAATAAATCAGCCTTGAGATAGAAGCCCGCGATACATCTACGGGTAGATGAAAAAGCAACGAAATTGAATAAGAATAAATACAGTGAATTGTTAAATAAAACTAGAAAGGAGTCGGCGATGTCTGAAATAAATACAGAATCAAATAACGAGCAAACATTTGACGCTCAGCAGATAACTGAAAGCGTGGAAGCTGGAGAACAAAAGTTGCCGACGGTTGATGTATCCGCCGATTACGAAGCTTCAAAAGAATTTAGTGTTAGTGAAATCGATCGCACGGGTGCCGGTGCCAAAGCTGCTGCTGCTGCAACTGCACCTAAATTTGATATTCCCAGTCCTAAAGAGATCGCAAAGCCGGCAGATTCCAGCGGCAAGTCCGATGATTTTCGTTCGATGGCTCAGGAAATTCAACCCGCAGGTGCACCGGGCAATGTTAGCGACGATTTGATCGACAAAGCGATCGATCGTGGTACTCCCGGCAGTTAATTGAGCAATTCTCCATCCTCGATGCACAACCTCTATATTGTAGGGTGATGGTGGCGCGCCTTACTCCTATAATTCGCGCGTCAAACCACTTTTTGGCATGAGCCCTGAATTCTCACTTGAGTGTACGATAAGCTGCAATACCGTAGGGACACAACATTGTTGTGTCCTTAAATGTTGCAATACTTAAAGGGTTAATTTTAAGTCTCGCTAATCGTTTAATTTTAAGTCGATCGCCCGACAAATTTTGCCGACAGTGCGATCGCCCAAAATTTCAATTACTAAATCCACGCCATCGCCGCCCTCCACCATCGACTTAATAAATAACTCGGGATGCAGCGCTTTCCAGAAATATTCGACAAACCGATTAATTTCCGCCTCTGTCATGCCCGACTTTCCCGCCGCCATCATTTCTCGTTCCGCCTGATTGCGCCAGACTTGAGAAATGCGATAATCTTGGGGATACAAAACCATCAACCGATCTAATCGTTTCCACAGCGGCAGATAGTCGTGCAGTTTCGCATTCATATCGCGCGCAAACTGACAGTCGGCTGGAGTAAAAATCGGAAACGGCGCACCCGCCAAAAACTCGTTCAATTTGGCATCAATCACCGGATTCACGCCGACAAACCAACCTTCAAAAAGTACAATATCTGCACCCGAAATAATTTCCGGTTGAGTTCTATCTCCTGCACCTCCCCAGGCAGATTTGTCAAACCTGGGAATTGCTATATTTTTAATTGTATCCGGTTGTAGCGCATCAGGTTTTGGACGGTCAACTGCTGCTAATTCGCGAGTTTGAGAACCGCGCAACTTGTCTAAAACTGCTATTCCCAAGTCAATATCGTGAGTGCCGGGGGGGCCGCGCCAAATTAAACGCGGGTCTGCTTTTTGGAGTTGTTGGCGATCGGCATAAGTCTTATAAATATCGTCTAAAGAAAGGCTGACAGTAGAATATCCCAATTTTCCCAGAATCAGCCTCAAAATTTGGCATAAAGTAGTTTTTCCCGTTCCTTGCCCTCCTAAAATTCCTTGAATTAGAGGACGGTTTAAACTTTGTTTTGCAGTCGATAATTGGATTGCCAGCGGCAGCCAAAGATTCCACAAAGTTTCCAGAAAAACAGTTGACTTTAGAGGGAAAGTATGCAGTTCGCCAACAAGAGAAAAGAATAAATCAGTTTTGCAGCCGACAACATCGGCTACAGTGTCAGGAGTAATGCCAAAAGCGCGCGATCGCACATCATCGGCAAGTTCCCAAAAAGCCAGTCGATCGAAGTCGGGAGCGAACGGGCGATCCTCTTCGTTGGCGTAGCCCCCGTAGGGGCGGGCTTCGCTAACGCCAGCTTGCCACCGATGTAGAATTTCAACAGGGGTTACAGTCGATCGATCCATATTCTCAAAACTCTCTATGCGGGGGCGGGTTTTGTCCAAATATTATCTGCAACCGACACATATTTGACCCTAAACCCGCCGCTACAAGCCCCTACAATCCCCTACAAGCGACTAATAACTAAGGACTAATTACCACTTCAGCAAATTAAATTCTTCCATGTCTACGGTATTGCGGTTGCGGTAAATCGCCAAAACAATCGCCAAACCCACCGCTGCTTCAGCAGCCGCTACCGTAACTACAAACACCGTAAATACTTGACCTTTAAGCTGTACGGGGTCAAGATAGTTAGAAAAACCCATCAGGTTGAGATTGACTGCATTCAGCATCAACTCGATCGACATCAACACTCGCACTGCATTTCGGCTGGTAATTAAACCGTAAATGCCTATACAGAACAGTGCAGCAGCTAATAACAGGAAATACTGGAGTTGCAGTTGCATAAATTTTTTGAGTTTCTCTCAGTCAAAATTACTACAAAACAGGCAGATAGAGGAATTGCCAACAGAAACCAGGTTTTTCGCCTGAGGTGCGCGCTGCGCACCCTACGGTTGCTGCTGTTACTTGGTGTCGGGTGAAGAAACATCACCCGCAGAAACCAATTCCCGCGGCCGTTCTGGCAAACTCAAAGCGGGTGTTTCTGATAGCTTCTTTGACAGTTCATCCGGGAAGAAATCGCGGCGTGCCAAGACAATTGCCCCTACCATTGCCATCAACAAAAACACTGATGCTAACTCGAAAGGCAACAAAAAGTCGGTAAAGAAATGTTTGGCGATCGTGACGATCGAACTTTCTGCAGGTGCTCCCGCCGTCGCCACAATAGCCCAAGGAGTAGACACCACCATCGTACCCAAAAGCCCGAATAAACCAGCACAAACCAGTGCAGTTGATGCTTGACGCACCCAAGCGTTGGGAATTGTGCGGAAGTCTTCTCGTTTGTTTACTAGCATGATGGCAAACAAAATCAAGACGTTAACAGCACCAACATAAATCAACACCTGCGCTGCTGCGACAAAATCAGCATTCAGCAACAGGTACATACCCGCAATGCTGGTAAACACGCCGCACAGCAAAAATGCTGAGTAAACGATATTGGATAACAGCACTACTCCTAATGCTCCTCCAATCATCATTAGGGACAGTATGCCAAATGAAACAATTTGAACGCCTTCGGCTAGATTCACAATTTTTAATCCTCAATCATTAGTTTTCGATCGTTCGTTTTTATTCATTAATTAGCAGTCATTAATAATTAGTTATTTCACTAATGACTGATGACTGCTGACTAATGACTGATTACTTACTTTCCTGAATTTCCTCTGGACGGAGACCGGCGCGGCGATCGGTGTAGGAAACTTCATGGGGGTCGATCGCACCTTTCGGCAAATAAGCGAATTCCCGCATCGGTGTCACCATCGGGTCATCTGTAACCTTGTAGGGCAAACGTCCGAGGGCCACGTTGTCAAAATTCAGTTCATGACGTTCGTAGGCGGCTAACTCGTATTCTTCTGTCATCGACAAACAATTAGTCGGACAATATTCTACGCAGTTGCCGCAGAAGATACAAACACCGAAATCGATACTGTAGTGCTTGAGTTGTTTCTTCTTACTTTCTTTGTTAAATTCCCAATCCACTACAGGTAAGTTGATCGGACATACCCGAACGCAGACTTCGCAGGAGATGCACTTGTCAAATTCAAAGTGAATTCTGCCCCGGAAACGTTCCGAAGGAATTAATTTTTCGTAAGGATACTGCACCGTAATCGGCCGGCGTCTCATGTGGTCAAAAGTAACAGATAGCCCTTGACCGATATACTTAGCAGCTTGAAAACTTTCTTTGGCGTATTCGCCTACTTGATTGAGGAATTTTAGCATCGTGTTCTCTCTCTGTACTTGAGTTTTTGGTAATTGCTAATTGATAATAGGTAATTGGTTAACAGCTATTTTTTTACCTGTTGCCATTTACCTATTATCAATTAACCGCCAAAAGCAAAAGGAAAGGCAAGCTTCAAAGCTGCGGTCAATAGCAAATTAACTAAAGCAACGGGCAGCAAAAACTTCCATCCCAAATCTAGCAATTGGTCGATCCGAACTCGCGGCAGAGTCCAGCGGAGCAGAACTGCCAGAAACAGGAAAAAGTAGGCTTTCAGCATGGTCATCGTAATGCCCAGCGTGCCGGTAATTACCTGCAACCAAGGAGTCGTATCGCTCAATCCCAGGGCATTTGTCAGCACTCCGACAGGAATCGGGCATTCCCAGCCGCCGAGGTACAAAACTGCTACTAGCAGGCAAGAAAGGACGAGGTTAACGTAGGAAGCGATGTAGTACAAAGCAAATTTCATGCCTGTGTACTCAGTCTGATATCCTGCTACCAATTCTTCTTCTGCTTCCGGGAGGTCAAAGGGCAACCGTTCGCATTCTGCTAGTGCTGCAATCCAGAAAATCAGGAAACCTGCGGGTTGCCGCCAGATATTCCAGCCGACAATGCCGTAGCCGGCTTGCTGCTGTACGATGTCGATCGTACTGAGGCTGTTGGACATCATCACAACTGCCAATACTGCCAAAGCTAGGGGAATTTCGTAGCTGAGGGATTGAGCCGCGGCCCTGAGTCCCCCGAGGAGGGCGTATTTGTTGTTAGAAGCATAGCCCGACATCAGCAAGCCGATCGGCTGAATGCTAGACAGGGCAATCCACAGAAATATCGCTGTCCCTATATCGGCGATCAGCATATGCTCTCCGAATGGCACGATTAAGTAGGACAGAAAAACTGGAATCACCACAATTACCGGGCCTAAGGTGAACAGCAGCGCGTCAGCTTTAGCCGGTACAATGTCTTCTTTGAATACCAACTTCAGCCCGTCGGCAACGGGTGCTAGGACTCCCAGAGGGCCGATAAATTCCGGGCCTATCCGCTGTTGAGCGGCGGCAGAAATTTTCCGTTCCAGCCAGACGCTAGTGAGTACCCCGAAAACGGCAGCGACAATCATCAGCAACATCGGCAGCGGTAGCCAAAGCACTTGGGCGATGTCCGCCGGTAAGCCCAAATTCATGAGGGCTTCTACGAAACTTCCTTGTAAGTCAATTCCTGGGTTCATTTGTCCAGCTTTTGAGCGCTCAGCATATAATTTTTCACCCGTCCTTCGTAGGAGTAGGCTTAGAAATCGGGGTCTTTGTAAAGATTTTTAATGCTTTACCGCCTAATAGTATATCGCCCGAAAGGCTCCAAGAACGCACAGACAGGGTGAAGTTCTAATTATATGAGCCTGCAGCGTAGCTAATGGGTGGGTAATTTATGTATTTTTACTTAGCCCATCGAGCCGATCGATTTTAGATTTTAGATTTTAGATTTTAGGTTTTAGATTGAATGCCAAACAAAAGGGCCCAGAGTTAAATCTGGGCCCTTTTAATGGTTTAAAGTAACTTTCAAATGGCTTAAACCATTGATTTTACGTTACTTTTTTTATGGAACTGGGCAGAATCGAACTGCCGTCCAAAGCGGGTATTTACCTTCCGATCGTTCACAGGTTTATCCCTTCTAATCCTCAGGGCGGGAACCATCTTTATCCCAAATGGGGGGATTTTCTAGTGATTGCTTTCCTAGCTAGCCGACTAGAAACGTTTAGCTAGGGCATCCGTTGGGGGTTGTTATGCTACCGTTAACGGAGTTAGGTGGCATACGCTCTAAACTGGGCTTAAGAAGTTTTTAGGCTACAGCAACAGTTTTGTTTACACGAGCGAAAGGAACGATGTTGTTCGCATTTACTTTTTTGTTTGAGCCGATATTAGCGAGAGGAGACTCACTCTCGACCTGCATCACGGAGCAGCTTTCGCCACCCTGTCGAAACCATTACAGCCCCTCGTGTGTTCTTTAATCATAGACAATATTTCGTGTTGCGTCAACTCGATTTTAGATTTTAGATTTTGGATTTTCGATTGGGGATTAAAGAAACCGGGTTTTTGGCGGTTTTTGTCTGCTGTAACGAAGTCTTGGAGCAAAAACCCGGTAAAAACCCGGTTTCTGACCACCCGTGCCTAATTCCTAATTAATGCAAGTTGTCGTCCCAGACGCCGATGTAAATCCGATCGCGCTCGTTGCGTTCGATCGTCCCTTCGAGCGAACCCTTCCTAAAAGTAAACCGATTACTCCGGCGCTGCTGCACGTCGCCCAAGCCTTGCAAAATCTCCCGGCTGGCGCCGCCCACCATCCCGTTTAAGGCGGTTCGCACCACCAAATCGTCCACCGACTGAGCAAAAGAACCCTCTGTTTGTACTAGCTGGCCCGAATCGCGATCGTAAATGTAGCCGAGAGTAATTCGGTTCGGCAATATTTCGTAAAGTGCGGTGCGAGTATTCGGCCAATAGCCCCGGGCTTGAGAGTCAGTGGGTTCTCCCAATTGGGATAAAATCTGACTTTCCGGCGTACCAACGGCAAATCCAGGGATTGTGGGAGTCTTCTGATAACTGGTTCCCGGTTGTTCGGGGCTGGGTGCGGGCGATCGATCTGCCGGCAACTCTTTGTCAACAAGTTTTTCCGTTGGTGTGGGTTCGACAGCCTCGGGAGTTGGCGCTGGTGTTGGAGTTTCAGCAGCAGGCGCTGGAGTTTCAGCAGCAGGCGGCGGAGTTTCTCTGGGAGTCGGCGGAGTTTCAGCAGCAGGCGCTGGAGTTTCAGCAGCAGGCGGCGGAGTTTCTCTGGGAGTCGGGGCTGGCGTTGGTGTGGGCGCGGGAATTGGTGCGGGACTTGAGCGCGCGTCTGGATCGGCGGGGGTCGAAGTGCGATCGTCCTGGGCCACCGGTGCGGGTTCCGAAGACGGCCTGTTGAAGAAAACTCTAGCAATACCGACCAAACCTGCAACAATAAGTGCGATCGCCACGAACCCCAAAATCCACCAAAGCTTGCGGTTGCCTTCCCCAGAAGGCACCACAGCAGGCGCTGTTCTGGAACCCACAGGCGACTGAGGTCCGTGTCCCGGAATCACCGCCACCGTCGGCCCGGTGCTCGGCGACGCTGCACCCCCCTGCCCGTGCAGCAGCGACAGCCACTCATCCACGCTAGCAGGGCGATTTTGAGCTTCTACCGTCATCCCCCGCATCACTGCAGAGCTGACAGCCGCACTTAGCTGAGGCTGCAAGTCGCGGGGTGAAGGCATCGGCTGGCTGGTGCGTAAAATTGCAGCCACCGGCACCTGTGCTGTCAGTAAAGTGTAAAGCGTCGCCGCCAGACCGTAAACATCTGTTGCGGGCGTATATTTTCCTTGGGCAAAATACTGTTCAGGGGGCGCGTAGCCGTCGGACACCATATTAGTGTGACTTTGGGTTGCACCGGCAGTAAACTCGCGGGCAATACCAAAATCGATCAGCACAACTTCTTGGGTGTTTTGGCGCAGCAGAATGTTTTGCGGCTTGATATCTCGGTGCAGCAAACCCTTTTGATGAACAACTTTT
>JAICRN010000144.1 GCA_025937335.1 Microcoleus sp. TY_ISSM_2_bin.22 | reverse complement strand
TTGAAATGGTTGAGATTTGAACAAATAGAATAGTTGAGATCTGCGGTGCAAAAAGAGTTAAAAAAGTTGACGTTGGAAGTCATTGCTTCTTTAACGGGATGTCAATTTCTTTTAGAAACCATATCTGTAGAACGACTTTAGAAAACTGATACTAACTAAATTTATCTAGATTTTTGTCATAATTTACAAATCTTAAAGTTTATATTGCCTGTAGGCTTGACTTGCGGCTCGGTGCAGCAGCGAATGTCGGTAAACTAACCCATTCATGTCGTCGGAATAGCCACCGCCAATCACGCAGGCAACGGGATAGCCACCAGCCAAACACGCCATCAAAACTTGCATTTCCCGGCGAAATAACCCCGTATCAGTTAAAGCTAGTTTTCCCAGTTTGTCGCCGTGATGAGGGTCTACTCCGGCATCGTACAAAACTAAATCAGGCTTGACATTTGAAAGCAAATCTGGTAAAAATTTATCCAATGTTTGTAAATATTCGTCGTCCTCCATGCCGACAGGTAAAGATACATCTAAATCGCCCTTTTGTTTAGTGCCGGGAAAATTGACTTCGCAGTGCATCGAGAAAGTAAAAACGCTGCTGTCATCTTGGAAAATTACTGCGGTTCCGTCTCCTTGATGTACATCTAAATCGACAATTAAAACTTTGCGAACTAAACCCAATTGTTGAAGGACGCGGGAGGCGATCGCCAAATCATTAAAAATACAAAAACCAGACCCAAAAGCAGGGAAGGCATGATGAGTTCCGCCTGCTGTATTGCAAGCCAAACCGCACTCTAAGGCGAGCTTTGCAGTTAGTACCGTCCCTGCAACAGCAGTGCAAGTGCGGTTAGCCAGGGCCAAACTCCAAGGCAGACCAACTCGCCTCAGAGCTTTGTTCTCAAGCGTGCCGTTGCAGTAAGCTTGAACGTAGCGTTGGTCGTGGACTAATTCAATCCATTCTTGAGGGGGAAGTTCGGGAGCGTGAAATTGCGATTTATCTGCTACCCCGTCCGCCAGCAGCATCTGGTAAAGCATCCGGAACTTTGCCATCGGGAAGCGGTGATCCGGCGGCAGGGGTGCAACGTAATTTTCGTGGTAGATAATTGGTAAGTCCATTAAAATTATTGTATAACGAATGAATCTTCCATTGAAAGCCTGCAATTTCAAATTTAAAGTCGCTGGAGAACCTGTATATGCAACAACTAAAAACAGTCTGGCAGTCCGGCAGCACCGACCCCGAAAATGCTGACAATCTCGATAATATCAGTCAGTGGTGGGGAAACCTCAACGGCAAAGAAATTAGCTGGGTACAGCGGCTGATTCCGCAAATCGGCGGTCTGAGCGAAATTCACTGGCACCCCCAGCGTTTTGACGAAACCTTTGTGATAGTCAATCCCCAAATTCGTGAGGAAACTCTCTATTGGTACAAACGCGGTTCTCCTGTCCAACGTAACAACACAGTTCACAAACTAGAACTAGACAACCTGCAACAGCAATTGTACATCTATCCTCTGTTGGAATCCGAATTGGTAATTCGCATAGGAATTGCCGAAGTCAAATATCAAACACTTGAATTAAACAATCCAGAAATCGCCTTAGGAGAAGATAATATTCTTCTGCTGTGGGATGCTGAACAAGAACTAGAAATTAAAATTAACTTCAGCAATGAAAATATTGCTAAGCTTAAGGAATTGCTGGGTTAGAAAATACTGCAAAAAGATTTGAGACGGCAGGCTTTGGGTGCGGGATGAGCGATCTATACTCTTAGTTACCTATAAAGATATTAAGACTTATGCGCGGGTGCGTCAAAACCAGATTTTTTTCACGAAAAGATGCGTTGCAGCCCGGGGCAATAGTAAACAAATCTGTGGTTGAGGGCAGCCAAAGCCCAGTTTATTCGCCTTGGGGCGCGTCCAGGTGTATATTTCTGCTAAAACCCTTTGAAGGTAGCAGCAGAATGTCAAGAAGCTTGCGTTATCCTCCTGGGAGTTTTAATGTTAAAGTCAAGCACAAAACTCTCTCGGGTGCATCAACCGGGTTGTACGAAAATACTTCGTCGCAGCCTTGGAACAGAGGTAAAAAATCCGGTTTCTTTGGTCGGGATTGCCTAAGTCATGATATTGTTTGGCGAACTTGATTTTTACAGCAAATAAGGAGATTTTTTACAGTCATAAAATATGGCTAACAGCGGTTAATTTGAGTTGCTAACTTAAGATAAGCATCCAACAAAAAAAGAAATGAATAGAAGGTGCGTTATTCGCGAGCTAATATCTAAAATTAATCCTCTTCTTGCGTAAGTTTAAAAAGTTGGATGAAGAAGTTTTGCTGGAAGACAAGTGCTAGATTTATTAAACCATTTATCGGCTGCTAACACTAGAAAATTGAAAATGGCAATACAAAAGATGGTGATAGAAAAAGAAAATATTCACATTTTAATTATTGATAACCAGCCCAACCACCTCCGGTTTTTATCAAATATCTTGACGAAAGAAGGGTATAAGGTTCAGCGGGCAATTTCGGGAGAAATGGCGGTAAATGCTAAGTTTACTGTTCTCCCCGATTTGATTTTGCTAGATATTGCCATGCCCAAAATGAACGGCTACGAAGTCTGTGAAAGACTGAAAGCTAACAAAAAGACTCGGGAAATTCCGGTAATTTTCTTAAGCATCTTTAATGAAACTTTTCACAAAGTCAGAGCTTTTGAAGTCGGTGGTGTTGACTACATTACTAAACCTTTTCAAGTAGAAGAAGTTTTAGTGCGTATCGAAAGTCAATTGACTATCCAACAGCTATCGAAACAATTAAAACAGCAGAATACCCAACTGCAACGAGAGGTAGAATTTCGCAAGCAGACAGAAAAAGCACTCCGGGAAAGCAAAGAGCAGTTGCAAAAATTAGCGCTAAATATACCAGGAGTTATTTATCAATTTGTGAAGAGTTCAGAGGGGAGTTTTCAATTTGAATATATCAGTTATGCTTGTCGGGATATTTACGAATTAGAGAGTGAGGATATTTTGAAAAATCCTGAGTTGTGCTTCGAGCAAAATCATCCGGATGACCAACACTATCTGGTAAAACAAATTGCTACTAGCGCTAAAACTTTAGAACCTTTTGCCTTTGAATGGCGGATTGTTACACCGTCGGGTAAACTCAAATGGCTGCAATCTAATTCTCGACCAGAAATACGCAACAATGGCGATATTGTTTGGTATGGCGTACTTTTTGATATCAGCGATCGCAAGCAAGCAGAAATAGAAATGACAGGAGCTAAGGCTGCTTTAGAACGGCAAGTGCAGCGAGAACTGCTGATTGCAAAAATAACTCAAGAAATTCGATCGAGCTTGCAGCCAGAACAAATATTTCAAATAGCTGCAACTCAAATCGGTTTAGCATTCTGCGTCAATCGCTGTTTGATTCATACTTACGTTACTACCCCCCAAGTCGATATACCTCTGGCGGCCGAGTATCGCGAACCCGAGTGCGAATCTATTCGGAACGTACCCATTCCAATTTGGGGCAATCCTCACGTCGTACAAATGATGATACAAGATCTGGCGATCGCCTCCAACAATGTTTACTCAGACCCTCTTTTGCAAGCGGTTCAACCGATTTGTCACAAGGTTGGGTTGAAATCGATGCTGGCAATTCGCACTTCCTACCAAGGCAGGGCAAACGGCGCTATCTGCTTGCACCAGTGCGATCGCTACCGGGAATGGACGTGCGATGAAATCGACTTGTTAGAAGCTGTGGCGGCTCAAGTAGGGATTGCGATCGCTCAAGCTAAACTGATCGATCGAGAAAAAAACCGGCTTGTGCAGCTCGATCGGCAAAATAAACTGCTGCAAGCAGAAATTCGCACCCGCATCTGCGCTGAGCAAGCTCTGCAAGAATCTGAAGCAGAATTACGGGCTATTTTTGCCGCCATGACGGACACAGTTTTAGTGAGAAATGCAGAAGGGCGCTGCATCAAAATCGCCCCGACAGGAACGGCGAATTTGGTGAAACCTCCAAGCGAAATGATTAACAGAACTGTTCACGAAGTCTTGCCGGAACCTGTGGCAGATTTGGTATTAAATGCCATCCAACAAGTTCTGAAAACTAAGCAAAGTATCAATGTTGAATATAGCTTTACAGTCGGAGATCGCGAAGTTTGCCTCGACGCTAAAGTTTCTCCGCTTTCTCCAGAATCAGTGATTATCGTAGCGCGAGATATTAGCGACCGCAAACAAACAGAATCTGCACTCCGAGAAAGCCAGCACTTCATTCAGGCGATCGCCGATTCCAATCCCAACCTATTGTACGTTTACGATTTAATTGAACGGCGCAATGTCTACAGCAACCGACAAATTGCGGCGATACTAGGGTACAGCGCCCAAGAAATACAAGATATGGGTACAGAAATGACGGCAACGCTGCTCAAGCCGGACGATTTGCCAGAGTATTTTCAAAGCCTCCAAAAAGTGGAGCGAGCCAAAGACGGCGATGTGATTGAATGTCAATACCGGATGAGGCACAAAAACGGTGAATGGCGCTGGATGCACAGTTGGGATACAGTATTTCTCAGAACAAGTGATGGTAAACCCAAACAAGTTCTCGGCACCGCTAATGACATCACAGACCGCAAATTAGCCGAAGAGAAGCTGCTAGCATCGCAGCAAAGAATCTCATTTTTATTGCAGCAAACGCCGATCGCAGTTATCGAGTTAAACCTCAATTTAGAAATTATCACTTGGAATCCCGCGGCCGTTGCTATTTTTGGCTACAGCGAGCAAGAAGCCAAAGGGAGAGTCGCCTCCGATTTGATCGTACCTGAAAGCTACCACCAGCAAGTATCTGAGATTTTCAATCACGGCTGGAACGCCAAATCCAGCGTCACTTCCAAAAATCTGACCAAAGACGGCAGAATTATCATCTGCGAGTGGTACAATACTCAGCTAATTGACGATAACGGTACAGCGATCGGCATTGCTTTAATGGCTCTAGATATTACCGAACGCAAGCAAGCAGAAACCGAACTGCAAGAAAGTGCTTTACGACAAAGAGCGATCGCCCGCATCATTGAAAGAATGCGGCAGACTTTAGATATCCGAGAAATTTTTCACGCCACAACCCGAGAATTGCGAGAAACCATGAAGTGCGATCGAGTCGCCATTTACCGTTTCAATCCAGACTGGAGCGGCGAATTTGTAGCCGAATCCCTTGACCGCAAGTGGGTTTCTTTCATCCAATCACAAGAAAGCGATTCTAAGCTTACTGAAGACACTTTAGATAGCGAACTTTGCGTCGTCCAAAAGTTAGATAGCACTTCACAAGAAGTCCACGATACCTATTTGCAAGAAACCCAAGGCGGAGCCTACAGCAGAGGTATAACTTACCTTTGTGTTCCAGACATTTACAAGCAAGGCTTCGATAATTGTTACATCCAATTGCTAGAAAAATTTCAAGCTAAGTCCTACATTATTGTGCCAATTTTCTGCGGCAAAAAGCTCTGGGGGCTACTAGCATCCTATCAAAATTCAGCTCCCCGCCAGTGGAGCGAATCTGAAATCAACGTTGCAGTTGATGTAGGCACTCAGCTAGGAGTAGCATTGCAGCAAGCCGAATTGCTCGCCCGGACTCAAAGGCAGTCAATGGAACTTATTAAAGCCAAAGAAAACGCCGAAGTTGCTAACCGCGCCAAAAGTCAATTTCTCGCTTCCATGAGCCACGAACTCCGCACGCCTCTCAACGCGATCCTCGGTTTTTCCCAAGTTATGGCTCGCAACAGTTCCATAACAGAAGAACAAAAAGAATACATAAAAATTATCAATCGCAGCGGCGAACATTTGCTGGATCTCATCAATGATGTTTTGTCCATGTCTAAAATAGAAGCAGGTCAAATTACCATCAATAAAAGCCGCTTCAACCTATACAACCTTCTCAACAGCCTCAAAGAAATGCTGCAACTAAAAGCCAACTCAAAAGGCTTGCACCTAATCTTTGAACATACTGGCGATTTGCCGCTTTATATTCAAACAGACGAAGCTAAATTGCGGCAAGTTTTAATTAACCTGCTCGGGAATGCCATTAAATTCACTCAAAAAGGAACAGTTACTTTGCGTGTCAGCAGCCAAGTAGAAAAGAACACCGCACTCGTCGAAAAAAAATCCCAATTATATTTTGAAATTATCGACACAGGTCCTGGCATTTCTCCGTCGGAAATTTCCACATTATTCAAGCCCTTCGTTCAAACCGAAACAGGTCTGAAATCAATGCAGGGAACTGGTCTCGGATTGCCGATCAGTCAACAGTTTGTCCGGATTATGGGAGGTGATATTGCTGTTAAAAGTCAACTCGATCGAGGCACAACTTTCACCTTTAATATCCAGGTTAACTTAGTAACAGAAAGTGACGAACAAGAAAAAACAGCGGTCAAACAAGTTATTGGTTTAGAAGCGGGGCAACAAACTTATCGGATATTAATAGTTGAAGATGTAGCGGAAAATCGCCAACTGCTGCTTCAGCTCCTCGTACCGCTGGGATTTGAAGTCCGCGAAGCAACTAACGGTCAAGAAGGAATTGCTTTGCATTCAACTTGGAAGCCGCACCTGATCTTAATGGATATGCTAATGCCAGTGATGGACGGGTACGAAGCGACAAGACACATTAAGCAAACTCCAGAAGGTCAACAAACAATAATTATTGCTCTGACTGCCAGTGCCTTTGACGAGCAGCGGCAGATGATTTTGTCTGCTGGTTGTAACGATTTGATTTGTAAACCATTTCGGGAAGATGTACTCTTTAAAAAGATAGCGGATTATCTGAACGTGCGTTATATTTATCAGGAAGAAAACTCATCTACTTCTTTTTCAGTACCGACACTGCTTCAAAGTTTGACTACCGAGGATTTGAGTGTAATGCCCACAGACTGGGTGGTAGAATTGTACCGAGCAGCACTTTGCGTTGACGACAAGCGCATCCTCGAACTTATCGAGGAAATTCCCGAAACTGAGGCAAATCTCGCTAAGGCTTTAACAGATTTAGTCGATAATTTTCGGATAGATATCATTATCGATTTAACTCAATTATATTATGATGAACGACCATCCATTACCAGCAACTCCGAGAGACATTCTGATTGTTGATGATATGCCGGACAACTTGCGGCTTTTAGCCACTATGCTGACATCTTACGGCTATCAAGTCAGGAAAGCTATTAACGGACAACTGGCTCTGCAAGGGGCGCAAATATCTCCTCCGGATCTAATTTTACTAGATATTAATATGCCGAAAATGAACGGATATGAAGTTTGTGAGAATTTAAAGTTAAGTGAAAAAACTAAAGATATTCCGATAATTTTTATTAGCGCGCTAGATGACGTGCTGGAAAAAGTTAAAGCTTTTCAAGTAGGAGGAGTAGATTATATTACTAAGCCGTTTCAAGTAGAAGAAGTCTTGGCCCGCGTCGAAAACCAACTTTCCCTTCGTTCGCTGCAATCGAAACTGCAACAGCAAGCTAGAGAACTGCACGATCGCAATTCTAGATTGCAGGAAGAAATCGCAGAACGGCAGCAGGCTGAAGAATCAATCCGGTTTTTGCTGGAAACTACGCGGGCGATCGGCGAAGCTGTAGATTTCCACTCAGCTTTAGAAGTAATTCTGCACCAAGTTGGCGAAACAATCGGATGGGATGTAGGAGAAGCTTGGATTCCCGATGCAGAAGGAACTGTCCTGCAATCTGCCCGGGGCTGGTATGCGAGCAACCCCAGCATGGAATCGTTCCGCCGCCAAAGCGAACAACTGACATTTGCCAGGAATATAGGGCTGCCGGGACGAGTTTGGACATCCAAGCAACCGGAATGGGTAGAAGATATTTCCCGGGGCTACCCGCATTTTCTCAGAAGTAAAATAGCACTAGAACTCGGATTCAAAGCGGGTTTTGGGATACCGATTTTGGTAGGCGATGAAGTATTAGCAGTGCTAGTTTTCTTTAAAATTTCATCTTGCCGTAAAGACGCGCGATTTATAGACGTTTTTAATGCTGTCGGCACTCAATTAGGTTCTTTAATTCAGCGCAAACAAGCAGAAGAATTGCTGCGTATTGCTGAAGAAAGATATCACAGCATTGTAGAAAACGCGATGGAAGGCATTTTTCAAAGCACGCCTTCAGGAGGCTATATCAGCGCTAATCCAGCCTTGGCAAAATTGTACGGTTATGACTCGCCAGAAGAACTGATGTCCTGCATTAAAAATATTTCTCAGCAACTGTACGTTGACCCAGAACGCCGCCTCGAATTCGTGGCTGCTATGGAGGCGGAAAATGCTGTTTTGGGGTTTGAATCTATGGTATGTCGCAAAGACGGGCGCCGGATTTGGGTGTCAGAAAATGTTCGGGCTGTTCGAGATTCAAAAGGCGAGCTACTCTACTATGAGGGTAGTGTTTCTGACATTACAGAGCGGAAATTAGCGCAAGAAGCGCTAAAAGTTCAACAAGAACAAAGCGAGAAGTTGCTGTTAAATATTTTACCCAAACCAATAGCAGAACGCTTGAAGGCGGAGCAAACTACAATTGCTGACAGTTTTGCCGAAGTAAGTGTTTTATTTGCAGATATTGTTGGCTTTACTGAACTGTCGGCGAGAATGTCTCCCACGGAGTTGGTAAAGCGCTTGAACGTGATTTTTTCCCACTTCGACCAGTTAGCTGAAAAGTACGGTGTGGAGAAAATTAAGACTATTGGCGATGCTTACATGGTAGTCGGGGGATTGCCGACGCCCAGAGATGACCACGCCGAGGCGATCGCCCAAATGGCCCTGGGAATGCAGGCAAAAATAGCAAAGTTGTGCGCCGAGACAGGGGAAAAACTGGCAATTCGCGTCGGCATCAATTCCGGGCCGGTAGTTGCGGGAGTAATTGGTGTGAGCAAGTTCACTTATGATTTGTGGGGAGATACGGTGAATGTAGCGGCGAGGATGGAAGCTACGGGTTTTGCAGGCAGCATTCAAGTTACTGATGTTACTTATAAGCTTTTGAAAAATAAGTATCTGTTTGAGAAGCGAGGCGTGATTCCAGTAAAAGGTAAGGGGGATATGATGACTTATTGGTTGCTACAAAACAAGTAAAAATTGGAAATAGGGATTTTGAAGGAAGAAGGAAGAAGGAAGTTCGGCAACGAGCAATGTACGGGATGTAACGGATGTCAGTCCGATGTCCGTCGGAAGAAGGAAAAAGGGGAAGAAAGAAGGAAGTATGTTTATGTATTTAACCTGATATCTTCCATCCTTTTCAAAAGTTGAATGTTCTTGTAGGGCGTTGCTCCGACGCCGCCGAGAGAGGGATTGTGCTAGTATGATGAAATAAGTTAACGAAAATTTACATTAAGAGTCGTGACAGCACAACAGCTAGTATCTGCAACGAGTTTTGAAAAGCTAATTTGGACTTGGAAAGGTCACAAAATCCAATATACCGTCCAAGGAACCGGTCGCCCTCTGATCTTGATTCACGGATTTGGGGCTTCGATCGGACATTGGCGGCAAAATATCCCCGCACTCGCGGCCGGTGGCTATCGCGTATTTGCTGTGGACTTGCTGGGATTCGGCGCTTCCGCCAAACCGGCCCTCGATTACACTCTGGAATTGTGGGAAGAATTGCTGACAGATTTCTGGGCTGATATGGTACAGGAACCGGCTGTGTTTGTCGGGAATTCGATCGGCGCTTTGCTGAGTTTGATGGTAGTCGCCAACCATCCAGAAATATCAGCAGGCGCAGTCTTAATCAACTGTGCCGGCGGGCTCAACCACCGGCCCGACGAACTAAATTTCCCGCTGCGAGTAGTGATGGGGACTTTTACTAAATTAGTTCGATCGCCCCTGATCGGCCCGTTTGTCTTCAACAACATCCGCCAAAAACACCGCATCCGCAACACCCTGCGCCA
>JAICRN010000355.1 GCA_025937335.1 Microcoleus sp. TY_ISSM_2_bin.22 | reverse complement strand
TCAATTCTAAAATCTAAAATCTAAAATCTAAAATCTAAAATCTAAAATCTAAAATCTAAAATCTAAAATCTAAAATCTAAAATCTAAAATCGATTGACCGATCGACCTGTGTAGGCTATTTTAAGTAAAATCGTCTTTTGCTGAGTCTGCCAAATAAAAATCGGTAAATTCGATCGTCCTATCTGTGACTTTTTTGTCCTATGTCCAAAACAACCTTGCGAGTAGTCGCCCGCCTCGTCGCGTTTCCCGACAAAGTAGCAGAACTTAAATCCCTTCTGCTGAGCGTTATAGAACCAACTCGCAAAGAAAAAGGCTGCATCACATACGAACTCCTGCAAAATCAAGCCGATCCGACAGATTTTACGTTTGTTGAAGAGTGGGAAAGTGCAGATTTGCTCGAACTACATCTCGGTTCAACTCACATTCAAGACGCCGTGCAGAAATTAGACGGTTTGGCCGTTGGGCCTCCAGATATCCGCCGCTATGAATTGCTAGCTTAATAGGGTTTTTATAGCAATTTGGTTAAGGTTTTTGAATTAGCTTCGACCCCCCTAGCCCCCCTTAGTAAGGGGGGGACAAGAGTGAAAGTTAAAGTTGTAGTAACTTAATTTTTTTTATGACATTAGCAACAATAAAACAGTTATTTATTTATCCAATTAAAGGGCTGACACCGCAAGAAATGTCGGAGTTTTCTTTAACAGCCGGACACGGAATTAAGGGCGATCGAGCTTTTGCCTTAATGTTTGCAGATAATCTGGAAGCTGCAAAAATGCCGGCAGACAATGTGCCTTGGATGAGCAAAAAACATTTTGCAGTCCAAAACGATTGGCCGATGTTAGCAGCTTTGGAATGTGATTATCAACCGGAAACGACCGTTTTAACAGTCAAGCGTCAAGGAGTTGCAGTGTTATCCGCAGAAACGAACACAGCAGCGGGGCGCGATCGCATCGGCGCTTTTTTCACAGAATATTTGGCGGCAATTGAACCCACAAAAGAAGCGAGACACCCGCAGTTTGCACCTGTGCACTTAGTCGGCGACAGCAGCGGCGAAACTCGTTATCCCGATCGAGAACCCGTACACATTTCTTTACTCAGTCAAGCAACATTAGACCAATTAACAGCAATTGCTGTTCAAAACATTGACGTGGGCCGATTTCGCCCGAACATTGTGCTAGTCGGTATGGCAGCTTGGTCAGAATTTGAGTTGATCGGAAAACAGTTTCAATTAGGCACGGCGCGCATAGAAGTTACAGCACGAATCGGTCGCTGTGTCAATATAGAAGTGAATCCAGAAACGGGCGATCGGGATATTTCCCTACTCAGTTTACTCCAAAAGGAATTCGGTCACGCACAAACTGGAGTTTTAGCCAAAATTATCAACAGCGGCACTGTTAAAATCGGCGATGTTTTGACTTCTGATTAATAAAAAGCAACCTTAAGATTGTGAATGCTGCCTAACTTCTTCTACCGATAAACTCAGTGCTTCTGCCACTTGCTCTGTATTCAATCCCATTGCCAACAACCGAGGGATGGCATCGCGCCGTGCTTGGGCTTCTGCACTCAAAGCCTGCTCTGCTAAGGAAGCTCGTTCTGTACCTGTCAGCAGCACATTACCCTCGCTGTCCCACCACCGCAGCCACAGCATTGTCTGGTTTTGATAACTGCCTTGCCACAGTCCTAATTCTACGCCCATTGGCGCGATCGGATAATGACCGCGATCGTTCGGAAGCAACTGCTGGTAAAACCCGTTGTTCAGGCTGTAAACCTCCAGCCTGCCACTATTGATTTCATAGATGCCATAATACGGAATCCGCACGATCCGCTCATAGACCCAAAACTTTCCAGGTCTTGGGGCCGATTCGACTTCTGAGTACGATAGCGGCGTGGTGTCCCGCTCTTCTGAACCGTCTCCCGATGCGAACTCCAAAGCAATCATCGGAGCCATGAATTCCCGCCACAGCAGGTAAGAGCGACGAATCTGATTTCCTAGTCTTGGTGGCACGTTCGGCACGTAGAACCAATCTGGAGCTTCCGCTCCCTTTTCAAGCGGGTCTGTTTCTCGCCAATAGATGCCACAGTCTTGCCCTATAGCATATTGCCCGTCGGGATGAAGCCGTTGCAATACCGACCCAATAGAATCAGTCAAAATAATGCTCTGGGGATGCTCCTGAAAATTCTTTACGAAAGTGCCATCTTCGTCTGGCAGTTGAGTGTGGTCGGGGAAGGGAGAGGGAAGGACAATCTTTTCGGTTGCCGGGGTCATGCTACCTCTCAAGTATTGCAGCTTACCTGAATATCTTAACTCATCCTTCTTGCGGCACTCTCACCTTATTACCAATCAAGTTCAGAAAATTCACTCCAAAATGTTGAACCTCCAAAAAATTAGCATAAGCAGGAGTTGACTTGTAAACTCTAAAAGTCCGCATAATTCCTAAAGTCGCGGCACTTTCCAGCGGGCCGATAAAGCTAGTATCCCTGTCCAAAAAATGAGACTGCTTAGCCCAGTGTGCCATCTGTTCCGCATTCAAAAAATAGCAGCCGGAATGAGGATTCAAAGGCCGCTCAAAAGCAATTGTTTGTTCCATGATTTTTCCCCTTAACTGCCGCTGCTCTTCCACATTTTGAAACTTAGCAGTAGCTGTTGTCGCTAAATCACCATCAATATATGCTTTAAAAACAGCTCCTTGAGGCGCTATTTCATAGCGATTAGGTTGCAGCAAATTTCCATTTCCACCGTGATGTGTAAACCAATTTAATTTACTAAAAAACCACGGATCGTGCAGAATTAAATCATCTTCTAAATAACAAAAATAATCGTATTTATCAAGACACGCTCGCAATACTGCTTGACACTCAAACCCCAACAGCAGCGGTTCGCATTTTGTAGCGTGGTGCATAAAACATCTGGGCTGCACTGGCAATTGAGGTAACAGATGATAGCCTTGAGTAGTGCAAATAACAATGTCAATTTCGTGCTTTTGAGATTGATTGGCTGGGATAGTTGCACATTCGCTAATGTCAATCATGGACTGAGATTGGCCGTACAAAGCTTGCAGCGATGTCACGCAAGCGGTTAAAGCATTTAGTCGCGGTTGCGGATCGTTTCGCTGGGAAGCGTGTTTCCCGTCGCCGCTGGGATTGTAAAAATGAGCAATAGTGAATAGAATTCGCATTGGTGTGGAGTAACAATTAGAAATTAAACAATAAAACCATAAAACAGAACGATCGCACAATAACCCTCTAAATCTTACCGCATTTAGTCACCAAATAACTCCGGCAGGCGATCGCGCAGCTCAGCATTTAAACGCGGCAACTCGTCTCGCATCTGCAAGTACCAATCTCGCCGCTGCCGGTAGTGCCCGCACAGCAAGCGGTTGTCGCGCACCCATTCGTAAGCATTCGCGGCTATTCCCCGGCGCATAGAAGTGTCAGATATCAGCGAATTTAGTTTGGTTTCAAACTCTTTTTCATATCTATAAATCAATCCGGTTTCACCTTCGACAATCGAATGTTCGTACACGGTGGGACTTGCCAGCACCGCTACTCCCCGCGCTGCACATTCAATAAATTTTAAGTCAGATTTTGTTTCATTAACCGGGTTGGGAACGAGCGGCAGCAAAGCTATATCGCAACTGTACATAATTTCTTGATACCGTTCGTAACTGCAAAATGGTTCAAATTCTTTTTGCTGTATTTCCAAGGATTCAAAAAACCTGCGGTCGTGGATTACTTTAACTCTAATTCGGTGCTTGTGTGCGATTAAAACTCGATTGAGCGCTGCCATAATCGGTCGCCAATCTTTTTCGCGGTTGAGCGCACCAAAAAAGATGGTGACTGTATCTTCGGCGGGATAAATTCGCGGCGGAGGTAGATAGGCTAATTGATTGGGAAAGACGGCAACATTCCGATTGTATTGTCGCAAAATTTTTGCGAGCGGTTCCGTAGAAGTTTGAACGCAGTGACAGCCGCGATAGCTGAGGTAATTATTATCGGCGTATTCGCGGCGGCGGACGGGATTGTCGTCAATTTCAGCTACTATTAAATAGCCTTGTTGCAGGAGTTCTTTGAGTTGGGGAATGTAGCCGGGATATTGCATGATTGTCCGCTGCCAGATGAAGACTTTTTCTTCTCCAGACAGTGGTGGAACTAATTCTGCTGTTTTCACGGCGGATACTGTGCGGACACCGGGAATTGTAGCGCTAAATTTGTCCGGTTCCAAAACTCGCACGCGATCGCACCCTGTAGGAGCCATAATGATAGTCTGAATCAGCAGTCTGCGCGCAGGTACGGTCGATTTGGTCGATCGCACGATATAATGTTCAGCACCTGTTTCCGTAGCAAAGCTGCTCGATGTTAGCTCTAAAGCCTTTACCATTGGATGCAGTAATTCCTGAAAGCGGACAAAATTTTCGGTTTTGTGTCCCTTCCCTTGAAATTCATAAACCTGCAATCCGGCTTGAGCAAATAGTGATTTAATACTTTCTAGGGTAAACCAGTGCTGCATCTTACTGTCGGGATTCTCCCACTGTCCCCGCAACAGATTGACAATTCGCCGCCAGTATTGAACGTTGGGGATTCTGGCGAGAATTTGCCCCTCTGGATTCAGCAAACCACTGTACTGCTTGAGCACTTCCCAGGGGTTTTTGAGATAGGGTAGCAAGTCGCCAAAAATTAAGCAATCGACGGTTCCTGGAGCGATGTCGAGACTTTCGATGGCAATTTCTTCAATATCGGCTACCGTCACCCAGTTTAGCCGATCGACCGCAATTTTAGCTTTTTCTCGATCGCATTCAATGCCAATATACTGACAATGGGGATTGATCGGCTTGTACTGTTCGCCCGTCGAGCCCGTACCGCAGCCAATTTCAACAATGACTTTAGCATCCGGCGGTAGCAGCTTCAAGAAGTCCTGATTGGCGCGATCGATCACTTTGTCTAAAATTCCTGATTAGTTGATCGTAAAATAAAACAGAGCAACCCATGCCGACAGACAACCAGCCAAAGGTTAGCATTGCGATGCCAGTATACAATGGCGATCGGCACATTTGTCAAGCACCAAATTTTCTGTTGCCAACTCTTTCTCTTCCCTCTTCTGTTGCTTTGCCTCAAAAGCGTCAAGAGCGTTTCATTTAAATCTTGTTCACCAATCCTGCAAGGATTGCGATATGTTAGCAAATATTGGGCATAATTATAATTTCTTCTCAACACCTATCCTACTTTAGGGCAATTTAGATGATCGATTAATTATGCTTTTTCCCAAAAACAAACATAATACTTTGCTGAATACATTAAAAACTATGAACCAAAATCTAGGAATTAACATCGCCGGCTACATCAACGGCGAATTTGGCATAGGAGAAGGTGTCAGAGCAAATATCAGAGCCGTAGAAGCCGCCAACATTCCCTTCAATATTAACAATTTTACCCTTAGTCCCCACCGCAAGCAAGACACCACCTACAAAAATTTTAGCCAAGACAATCCCCATCCCGTAAACTTAATTCAAGTCAACGCCGATGAAGTTGCAACCTTTATCAAACATATAGGTTCCCGATATTTTGAAAACAAATACAATATCGGCTTTTGGGCCTGGGAACTTCCCGCATTTCCCCCAGAATGGCAGCCTGCATTTAATCACTTTCACGAAATATGGACTTACAGCAACTATTGCGCCGAGGCAATTTCTGCATTAGCGCCAATTCCCGTCATCAAAATCATGCCCAGTATTGCTCTACCCGCACCTTCCCGGAACAGAGAAGCACTGGATTTACCTAAAGATAAATTTATTTTTCTATTTGTATTCGACTTTTCCAGCCGCATCGAACGCAAAAATCCTTTAGCGGTAATTCAAGCGTTTAAACAAGCTTTCGGCGAAGATGACAGCGTATTGTTGATTGTCAAATCTTCTAATTCAAACAAATTTACCGCAGCTCAAGCATCCTTAAACTCAGCAATAGGACATAATTCAAATATCAAACATCTAGACGGGTATTTGTCCAAAGATGAAATTAACGGTTTGCTCTACAATTGCGACTGTTACGTATCGCTGCACCGCTGCGAAGGATTCGGCTTAACAATGGCTGAAGCCATGTTTTACGGCAAACCCGTAATTGCTACCGGCT
>JAICRN010000618.1 GCA_025937335.1 Microcoleus sp. TY_ISSM_2_bin.22 | reverse complement strand
GCTAGCGGCAAGCCAGATTTAGAAGTCCCCGATTTAAAAACATTGATGGAAATTATCGGGTAAACAACCGCAGATTAAAGCAGATTAATTCTATAAATCTGGGTTAATCTGCGTGCACCTGCGGTAAAAAAGTCCCTCCAAATTTATGCCGTACATAACTATCCCTAAACAACTTAGGGAACCTTCCAGGGTCATCAAATCTCAACTGTTTTTACGACCGAAACGCCTCGCTATTTTTGAAGCTTGTCTGATCGGCTTAGTGGCCGGGCTGGCAGGCGTTTTGCTAAAGTTAGGAGTCGGAGGGCTCGGCAGTTGGCGAGTTGCTACCTCGACATTAATCCCAGCTTGGATATTACTGCCGGGCGTCGGTTTATTCGGTGGGTTGCTAACAGGTTTTTTGGTAGAACGTTTTGCTCCAGAAACTGCCGGCAGCGGCATTCCTCACGTCAAAGCTGCTCTCGGCGGAGTCAATCTTTCCTTAGATTTGCGAGTAGCTGTCGCCAAACTGCTGACCACTATTTTAGCAGTTGGTTCTGGTTTAACTTTAGGAAGGCAAGGCCCCACTGTGCAAATAGGAGCATCTTTAGCAGGCTGGATCGGTCACTTGATGCCAACTTCCCCAGACTACCGCCGCCAATTGATTGCTTGCGGTGCTGCTGCAGGATTGGCTGCGGGTTTCAACGCTCCCATTGCAGGAGTTTTGTTTGTAGTTGAAGAACTGCTGCACGACGTGTCGGGATTGACTTTAGGGACTGCAATTATCGCTTCATTTATCGGTGCAGTTGTCTCGCAGCTTTTGGGCGGCGATAGTTTAAATTTGAACCTTCGCGAGTACCCAAGCAGTTTTGAAGCTCAGGAAATTCCGTTCTACATACTGTTAGGAGTTTTAGCGGGATTTCTGGGAGCTTTGTTCAGCAAAGGGATTATTGCTAGCTTGCAATTTAACAGGCGATCGCTCAAATTAGCTTTGCCAGTGCGAGTGGCTATAGCTGGCATAATCTGCGGTTCAGTAATAGCTTTTCTCCCAGAAACTTTCCGCAACAATACGGGTTTGCGGGAGTTTCTGCTGACCGGTGAAGCAAGCGGGATAACGAGTTTAATTGCTTTTGTAGCTCACTTTTTTCTGACAATTATTTCCGCTGCTTCTGGAGCTCCGGGAGGATTGTTTTCCCCTTCCCTAGTTATGGGTTCTGCCCTCGGTCACATGGTGGGCATTGTACAGGCAGATGTCTTGGGTATCGGTTTGCCGGTAACTTACGCTTTGGCGGGAATGGGAGCGTTTTTTTGCGCGGTTACTAGAGCGCCGATTACTGCGGTAGTAATTGTGTTTGAAATTACGGCGGATTTCAAATTAGTGCTGCCTTTGATGATCTGTTCTGTAGTTGCTTATTTAGTCGCAGAAAAGGTAGACAGTGGTTCGCTGTACACTCACCTTTTGGAGTTTAACGGCATTCAACTGACGCAGGCAAAAGCTGCCAGCAATACTTTAAGCGACTTGCACGCAGATGACGTGATGCAGCGCCGAGTTGAAACTCTTTCGAGTCTGCTGACTTTCGATGAAGTGATGCAGGCATTTTCGCGATCGCACCACCGAGGATTTCCAGTAGTTGAAGATGGCAAATTAGTCGGAATTGTCAGTCAAACCGATTTGGCAAATGCCAGCGATCGCAATTTATCCGGCAACTCGCTGCTCAAAGAATTTATGACTTTACAGCCGATCGCAGTCAAAGCAAGCGATACTTTAAGCGAGGTATTGTACAGGCTCAACAACTACAATATCAGCCGCTTGCCTGTCGTAGAAGGCCGCCGTTTGGTGGGAATTATTACCCGCAGCGACATTATCCGAGTTGAATCCGATCGCCTCAGCGGAGAAACAACTCAGGGCCCGCATCCAGAACCTTCCTATGTAGTCTATCAAACCAGAGATCCGCAAGTCGGAAACGGCCGCTTATTAGTGCCGCTTTCCAACCCCCAAACAGCACCCGCTTTGCTGCGGCTGGCGGCGGCGATCGCGCGCGATCGCAATTACGAATTAGAATGCCTGCAAATCATCTTAGTACCGCGCAACAGTTCCCCCTCAGAAACCGCAGTGCGGACAACCAAAAGCCGCCGCCTGCTGCAACAAGCCGAACGAATTATTCGCAATTTGAACTTACCGGTACACACCCAAATACGGGTAGCTCATGACGTGCCTAACGCGATTTTGGAGACAATTAAGGAGCGACATATCGATTTAATTTTGATGGGATGGCAAGGCGAAACATCCACCACCGGACGGATTTTTGGCGATGTGGTCGATACTGTAATTCGGCAAGCCGGATGCGAGGTTATTTTGGTTAAATGGAGCGAAAAAATATTAGCAACCCGCAAGAAAAATGAGTTTTCGGCTACTTTTACCGGGCGGAAATATGCGTCTGTAGAATGGCAGTTAAATGCCGAAGGAGTTGACGGCGCAGATAATCCCGCATTGGCGATCGCCTCAGATTCCTCAGCAACTCCTGAGACTGAATTTTCCCCGCCGAATGCAGACTCTCCAGCCCCAGAATTGGGACTGCACACGCTGATGGGTTTGCACCGCTGGTTGGTGCCTATTCGCGGCGGTTACAAGCAAGCTGCGGCTTTGCGGCTGCTACCTGCTTTGGTGGCTGCGAGTGCTGTACCGGAGATTAAATTGTGTCAGGTTCATCAGCCTTCTGTTTCAGAACCAGATCGCGGGGAATTAAAGCAAGCGGCGGAGTTTATCAAGCGCAGGGTTAGCTGTTCGATCGTAGCGACTTCGGTTTGCGCTACATCAGTTTCTGATGCTTTAATTGATTTGGCTCAGAACGATCGGTGCGATGCGATCGTCCTGGGAGCGAGCCGCGAAGGGCTGCTGAAGCAGGTGATTCAGGGGAACATCCCGGAAGCTGTGGCGCGCGGGTGCGACTGTACGGTCATTTTAGTGCGATCGGCAAATTAGTCATTAATTAGTTGTTATTTGTTACTTGTTATTAGTTATTTATTAGTTGTTATTTGTTATTTGTTAGTATTTTAGTCTTCTAGTCTTGTTCCCAGGCTCTGCCTGGGAATACATACCCGGAGGCTCTGCCTCCAATAACCAACAACTAATAACTCATCACTAATAACTCCTAACCAATAACTCATAATTAATAACCAATAACTCATAAATATGGTTCACTTTAACGTAGGATTTCAACACTTCAACTCTTTTGCGGACATTACCCTATCCCTGGCAAAAACTTTAGACAAAATGGGAATTCCTATTTCTGTCGAACCCTCACAAATTGCCTCTCACATCACCTGCAATTCCACCCCAGAAGAAAACCACCTGCTAGAGAAGTGGATGAGCACGCCGCCATCAGAATTATTTCATATCAAATGGTCTCATTACTGGAAACCTTATTTTTTTAAAAAACTCAACGGCTATCTCAACTTAGAACTTTTTGCTATCAATTACGAATTCGTCAAAAACACTGATGATTATGATTACTGGATTTACGATGCTGTCAATAACTTATCTCACAAAATAGCCGTCAGCCAATATTCTAAAAACGTTTTAATAAAAGCTGGATGTCCGGCGGCAAAAGTATCAGTCATGCCTCTAGGTTT
>JAICRN010000356.1 GCA_025937335.1 Microcoleus sp. TY_ISSM_2_bin.22 | reverse complement strand
AGCAACTTCCGGCGTTTCCCCCGGTTCTAGGTGTCCGCCAAACAAAGTCCAATGTCCCGGATACCTAATATTAGGAATATCGTCCCGCAACTGGCAGAGAAACTTGCCTTCTTGGTACAAAATCGCGACAGCTACGTAAATTTTACTCATCAATTACAAGGAATAAGAAATAAGGGATCGGGAATAAGGGAGCAACGAAGAACGAAGCAGGAATAAGGGAAGAAGGAAGAAGCAGGAGCAATTAATAAATAACCAATAACAAACAACCAATTACCTTCTGCCTATTTCCCCTTTTCTGAACTGGGAGTGCGCTTTAACTGTTCTATTTCGTCAACATAAACCTCACCTAAATCCTTACCAGCCAATTCCTTCAGCGTAATACTTTTATACCGGACTTCGCCTTTAAGCAACACTTCATCACCAAGTTCTGGCAAATCTTGCTTGGTTAAAATCCAAATACTGCCAGTACCATCCTCAAGTTGATAAGCCGCATTCCCGACAAACGGAGCGCGATTTTCCACCTTTCCCCGGAGATAAACTTCAGCATCGACTTGCCGCTTTTGTTGAACGTCGCCAATGCTAGCGACATTAAAGCCCAGATTAAGTTGAGACAGAGGTAAATTGCCACAACTGAACAAAGCGCTGGCGAATATAAGCGATAAAGAGCCGATGCAGCTTTTTTTAACCCAAACTTGCTTAATTACAGTAGTCATTTAGTCAAATGATTGAAGATTGGAGATACGACTTACTGTAACAGAATTGGAAAAATCGATCGCAACTCAGAAGAGACTGCCGCACAATCCCGGTGAGCGGTTAAGCTAAAATTTAAAATCGTCAGCCGTTTCTTACCCCTAACCCACAGTCTACAATGGAAGCCAAAACTGCTCGCATATTAGATGGTAAAGCTTTAGCCCAAAAGATTCAAAGCGAGCTGAGCGATCGAGTCCGCGCCCTACAACCCCAAAAGGGGCGTCCTCCGGGACTTGCGGTGCTGATGGTGGGCGACAACCCAGCTAGCGCAGCCTATGTTCGCAACAAAGAGCGAGCCTGCGCTAAAGTTGGCATAGCTTCCTTCGGCCAGCATTACCCCGCAAACGCTACTCAAGCCGAACTAGAACTTGCAATTCGTGCACTCAACGAGGACGATCGAGTAGATGGCATTTTAGTTCAACTACCGCTACCAGAACACTTAGATGCAATAGCCCTGCTGTACCAAATTGCCCCCGACAAAGATGCTGACGGACTTCACCCTGTAAATTTAGGCCGCTTGGTGCGCGGGGAAGAAGGTTTGCGGAGTTGTACTCCCGCCGGAGTAATGCGGTTATTGCAAGAATACCAAATTGATTTAAAAGGAAAAAATGCTGTAGTTTTGGGCCGCAGTATTTTGGTAGGTAAACCTATGGCGCTGATGCTATTAGAAGCCGATTGTACTGTTACTGTAGCTCATTCGCGAACGCAAAACCTAGAATCGATTACCAGCCAAGCCGATATTCTAATAGCTGCAGTCGGCCGCACAGAAATGATTGCAGCTAATATGGTCAAACCTGGATCGGTAGTAATTGATGTCGGTATCAACCGCGTTGTCAATCCAGACGGTACTAGCCGTTTGGTCGGAGATGTTGACTTTGATGCTGTTAAAACAGTAGCCGAATTTATTACGCCGGTGCCGGGAGGAATCGGGCCGATGACTGTTGCTATGCTTTTGGAAAATACCGTTTCGACTTATATGGAATACGGTTCTAATTGAATTGGGGCAAACTTGTGAGCCAGTATTGGCTCAATTAGCAGGGTTAGTAATCTACCAACACAGAAAGATTTTAACTATGGCTTTAAAACCCGATCCATCAGGGATAGTGCGCTTAATTGGCGACAATAACTCGGAATTCATTCAACTTTTTCTTGGAGCTCTAACCAACTTCCCTTTAGGATCTTGGGCCCTCGATGGCGACGATACAGTAGATGGCTCAGGGGCTAGCGAATTAATCCTGGGAAATGAAGGGGAAGATATTCTCAGAGGTTTTGCAGGCAATGATTCTGTATTTGGAGGAAAAGGAAAAGATGGCTTGTATGGACAGGAGGGAAATGACTCCCTCAGTGGTGGTCTAGATGCTGATTGGCTTCTTGGAGACGCTGGCGATGATATTTTATTTGGGGGGAGAGGCAATGATCTTTTAAGCGACGCAGATGGGAATAACACTCTGGTTGGCGGCTTGGGCAGAGATTTCTTAGAGTGTGGGTTTGGCAATAATTTATGCGTTCTGGGAATAGATCCTGCCACTACAGATATCACTTCTAGTGATATAATTGAAAGTTTCGATCCTGATTTCGATCGCATTGGATTAGGGAGCGACTTAACGGTCAATGATATAGTGTTGGAGCCGGTACAGAATGTGGCATTAACATATAAGTTCGATGGGCCGCAAGCTATACTGCAATATGTGGCCGACGAATTTAGCGGATCTGCTTCAGGAACTCAACTCAGAGCCGGAATTACCGGAGTTTATTCAGGAACTCTAATCAGAGTCAGGAATTCTAACGGGATTTTAGGTTTTGTAGACGATGTAATGCCTAATGAACTACAAAGCAGGATTGTTTCCGTTCAGGGTTTCTAAGTTTAGGACAATCAGTGGTGAGCTGACAAACCGCTCATTTTGTTAGCCACAAATTAACTCCTGATATTTACAGTAATTACGCAGAAATGCTAGTAGTAAGGTGCGTATTTCGCTGCTTACTACTAGGGGTCGTGTAAAATTTGACTGTACAGCGTAAGTGCTGTAAAATTATTGAGTCTTTGAGTCCGCTTGGAGTGGATGAAAGTTGGTGTAGTAGCGCTTTCAAGCTCCGATCGAAATCACTAATCACTAAGATTTACCGTGAGGAATTTTTGATAGCAACAACGCGAATTCTGCGGTAATCTGCAATCCAATTACCATCGCGGTACAGCGCCGATCGCAAACGTTCTTCAACTGCGTTAATTACCTGCGATCGCACATCCTCAGACAACCCCGACAAAAACCCGCCAGCAAACATCTCAATCCAATTTACCATACCCGCGCTGCCACCTTCTAGGGGAGTCGGGCGATCGAACAAAACCGCATAACTAACCTCAAAACCCTGCTTTTCCAAAAGCCCAGCATACTCGCCAATACTCGGAAAATACCAAGGATTAAGCGCTTCAGGTTCCTCGCAGCCAATTTCTGACAAAACACTCAAAAGTGCCCGGACGATCGCCCCCACATTCCCCTTACCGCCAAACTCAGCCACAAAACGCCCTCCCGGCTTCAGCGCTTTTTCCACACAATTAATCACAGCATCCGGCTGTTTAATCCAGTGCAAAACCGCATTAGAAAACACAGCATCTAACGGCTCTTCTACTGGAAAATTCCTCGCATCGGCGGCAGAGAATTTAATGTGAGGATAGTTAACTTTTGCCGTATAAATCATCGACAAAGACGAATCAATACCTTGCACAAAAGCACCGCTTTCAGCAATCTTTTCAGTTAACTGTCCCGTACCGCAGCCCAAGTCCAGAATTTGTTCGCCAGCCTTCGGAGCGAGTAACTCCAAAAGCGATTCGCCGTACTGCCAAACAAAAGCATGATTTTGCTCGTAAAGAGCTGAATTCCAATAATTTTCTGACATCTCTTCTCTTCTTTCCACTTCTCTTTTCTCTTTTATTCTCTTCGCGTTCTTCGCGTCTTTGCGGTTCGTTATTAAATTATGTGCCAGCAAGCAGACCAATTCCATCCCCATCAATACGGCAAACCCTAATATTTTCCAAAATCCGCGCTCCCTGCTTTTCATAAAAAGCAATTCCCGGTGCATTGCCAGTATTAACAGTCCATTCAATCCGCCCGCAATTTGTGGACTGAGCAATTTGTGCCAAATACTTTAACAGTGCTGTCCCGACTCCCATTCCGCGCATAGGAGCTTGCACAAATAAATCATCAAGCCAAAGACACGGCTGCGTCAATAAACTTGAATAGGAGGAATAAAAAAGAGCAAACCCTACCGTTTTTCCCGCAATTTCAGCCAACAAAACCCGCACTAGCGGAGGCTTGCAAAACAAGGTTTGCTGCAATTTATCTGCTGTTGCTACCAACAAATTTTTACATCCATCGAACTCGCTTTTTTGCGAAATAAAAGCCAAAATCACTTCTAAATCTGCAAGCTCTGCTTCTCTAACTTTGATATCCAAATTAGCCATTGTTTAATTCTCACTCTCGCCTATTAATCACTGTATGAAATGTCTTCATCAATGTCCAATATATGTTTAAATGACAACTTAGACTTTTAAAATATCAATGATTGGGGAGCTATGGAACTTCGGCATTTGCGTTATTTCATTGCAGTTGCAGAGGAACTGAATTTCACTCGCGCAGCCGAAAAACTGCATATTGCCCAACCTCCGCTGAGTCAACAAATCCAGCATTTGGAGGCAGAGTTGGGGTTTCAACTGTTTCGCCGCACCAAGCGGACGGTGCAGTTAACGGCAGCGGGACAGGTTTTTTTTGAGGAGGCCGGGAAAATTCTGCAGCAAGTCGATCGAGCAATTCAACTCGGCCGACAAACCAGTCGGGGCGAACTCGGACAATTGACCATCGGCTTTGTGAGTTCCGCAGCACACAACGTGGTTCCAGCTATTTTGCAGGCGTTTCGCACTCGCTGTCCCGCCGTCAAACTGGAACTGCACGAACTGACGACAAACGAACAGTTGCAGCGGCTGCGGTTCGGGCAAATTGATATCGGCTTCGTGCGCCCTCCGGTTGAGGAAGATGGGATCAATTCTGAAATCGTTTTTCGAGAACCGCTGATCGTGGCACTGCCAGAAACGCATCCGGCGGCCGATCGCGCCCAGGTCGAATTGCGCGAACTCTCTACCGAACCGTTCATTTTATTTCCGCGTTCTCTAGCTCCGGGGTTGTACGATCCGATCGTCAGTCTTTGTCAGCAAGCTGGTTTTAGCCCTCGCGCGGCTCAAGAAGCAATTCAAATGCAAACCATTGTCAGCTTGGTAGCGGCCGAGATGGGAGTGGCGATCGTCCCGGCATCGATGCAAAATTTCCAGCGCAGTGGGGTTGTTTACAAAGCGCTGCCAGAATCAACCTCCATTGTGGCGATCGCTCTGATTTGGCGCAGCGATCCAACGGCAGCGGTGCAGCGGTTTTTGGAAGTCGCCAGACAAATTAGCGGATTAGAGATTTGAGATTAGAGATTTGAGATTTGAGATTGATTGGTAATTTGACAAAGTTATTAAAACTCAAAGATTTTCTGTGCAACAACACCCGTAGAATGATTAATTGATGCTCGCAGTTCGAGCAACTACCGCCGTAAAAGTCGGCATCATCCGACCCGAACGGCTCACAATATCCCACGTAATTATTCAGTACAAGAGAGCAAGGGATGGTATTGGCAACAGAAATGGGTTCGTCCCAACCGGAATCCTCTTTCGATTTATCTACTTATCTAGTCAAGCGAAAAGAGGCGATCGAGGTAGCTCTCGACAGTGCACTGCCGGTCATCTACCCAGAGACAATTTACGAAGCAATGCGCTACTCGCTGCTAGCGGGGGGCAAGCGCCTGCGTCCGATCCTGTGTCTGGCTAGCTGCGAACTGGCTGGCGGCACTATATCTATGGCAATTCCGACAGCTTGCGCTGTGGAAATGATCCACACGATGTCGCTGATTCACGACGATTTGCCGGCAATGGACAATGACGACTACCGACGCGGCCAACTGACGAACCACAAAGTCTACGGCGAAAATATTGCCGTTTTGGCTGGCGATGGTTTGTTGAGCTATGCCTTTGAATTTATCGCCACTAAAACTGAGAACGTACCCCCCCAGCAGGTGTTGCAGGTGATCGCCCATTTAGCGCGGGCATCGGGCGCTGCTGGACTCGTAAGCGGTCAGGTGGTTGACATGGAATCGGAAGGAAAGACAGATGTTTCTCTGGAAACTTTGAATTATATTCACGCTCACAAAACAGGCGCGCTGTTAGAGACCTGCGTAGTTTGTGGGGCAATTCTGGCATCTGCATCTGAGGCCGATTTGCAGCGGCTGTCTCGTTTCGCTCAAAATATTGGGCTGGCTTTCCAGATCGTTGACGACATTCT
>JAICRN010000080.1 GCA_025937335.1 Microcoleus sp. TY_ISSM_2_bin.22 | reverse complement strand
TGGAGGCACTAAAGGAGTAATAGATAAACCCGCCGGACAAAGCTTGCTGCCGCGATGTGTCCCTCCTTGTCTGCTGCCGGGGGCTGTGACATCGGGAGGCTTGAAATTAACATTTTGACTCAGCAAAATCGCCTGGGATTGTACCCGCATCGGTGCAAGTGAACTGGTGACGGTAGCTGCGATCGCAGATAAGGCGACCGCAAGTTTAGCCCGATCTAGAAAACGTTTCATTTTGTTGTACCTTTCACTATAATATTGCAAACACAGGCATTCGCTGATGCCGACAAATATTTTTGAGCAGCTAGTCGAAGGCACAGATACACAATTTGAACCTTGACATATCATCAATAACATTAATTAATTCGATCGGCAAGTGGATTCTCCGTCCGAAAAATCAGGTTACCTAGGTCGCGAGTATAATTGCATACAGTTGAGCGCGGCAAACTGTAAAATTTTGTTACAAAGCGGTCGGAGTTTCTCGGTGTTCTAAGATGGATGAAGTCTCGGGCAGGCGGCAAAGGCGAAACAATTGCTGTTCCAGAAACAAATCAAACTTTTATGCTGGGATAATGAGTACAATATCTAACAAAATTCGATCGGCAACGGCTCAATTGAGTCAAATGTATAAACCATCACTAGCATTTGCTAGGTCTGTATTAATTGCCAGCGCGGCAGTAACATTGTCCTTGATGGGGGCCAGACAACTAGGAATACTCGAACCAGTAGAATTAAGCGCTTACGATCAAATGCTGAGGTGGCGTTCCGACGAAACGCCAGACTCGCGCTTGCTAGTAGTGGGGATTACCGAAGCAGACATTCAGAAACTGAATCAGTGGCCGATATCCGATCGCAAAATAGCTGAAATCTTACAAAAACTGGAAAAAATGCAGCCTGCTGTCATCGGTTTAGATGTACTGCGAGACGTACCTTTAGGAGACGGCCGCCAGGAATTAACTAAAGTTTTACAAAAAAGCGATCGAATTATCGGGGTATGTTTAGTCACCGACGGAAGCCCGGACAATCCCGGTTCTCCGCCTCCGCCGGGAATGCCAACAAACCGGGTAGGATTTGCAGATTTCGGAGTCGATCCGGGCGGCATACTCCGCAGAGCTTTATTATTTATGAAACCGCCGACAATTGAGGGCAAATCATCGGTGGAAAAACATCTTTGTAATGACAGTTCTCAAGTTTTATTTTCATTCAACCTCCAGCTAGCACTCCGCTACCTGCAAGGACAAAAAATCTCTCCCAAACTGGCAGCAGATCAATCTTTATGGCTGGGAAAAACCCAATTAAAAAAATTAGAAAGCAATGACGGAGGATACAGAAATGCCGATGCCAGAGGATATCAAATATTAATTAACTATCGTTCTAGGCTGCAGGTGGCAAACCAAGTCAGAATTACGGATGTTTTAGAAGGGAAAATTGAGCCTGATTTAGTTAAAGATAAAATAGTGCTGATCGGTTATACCACAGAAACCGTTAAAGATTTCTTTTATACTCCTTACAGTGCGCGAAAGCAAAGCAATCAATTCATGCCGGGGATCGTGGCACACGCACAAGTAGTCAGCCAAATTTTGAGTGCAGTTTTAGACAACAGACCGATGTTTTGGTTTTGGCCGGAATGGGCAGAAATCCTGTGGATTTCGGCATGGTCAATTTTGGGAGGAACCTTGGCATCGCGGATGGCTCACCCAGTGCGGTTGGCGCTGACATTCGGAGCAATACTGTCCGGGTGCTGCGCGATCGGCTTTGGGATTTTTCTGTTGGGAGGGTGGGTGCCTGTGGCCGCGCCAGCCTTAGCATTAATCTTAACTGGCGGTAGCATAGTATCAGCAGACAGATTTAATAAAGCCGGATACGGGAAAGCAATTAGCGATCGAGTAAAACAAGTCTTCAAAATCGAAATAGACCAAGCCAAAAAAGAACAGCAAGTCGCAGAAATCACAGAATCGGATTTCTTTAAAGAATTGCAGCAAAAGAAAGATAAACTGAGGATTAGCAAAAAAGAAAGCTCTGAAAAAGCACCTTCCGATCCCCAAGAAATAATTGCCAGTAGCCCAGAGCTTCCCAATGTCGAAAGTCAGACAGACGAATATTTAAATCAGTTGCAGGAAAAAGCCAAACAGCAGAAGCAGCGTGCCGCCGTGACTGAATCGGAAAGCGCCTCTCCAACGGGTGTCCCGAACGATACCCGTTGTGGTGCTAGTTCAGCCGAAACTAAACATGATGACGAGTTCAGCGATTTGCAAACCAAAGCCAAACAGATGCGGCAGCGCAAGGACGCCCAAAAGATGATAAAAGATGAAAAAATTGATAGTTTAACTGACAAGGAGGATTTGGGGGGCAAGGAAGAATGACAGAGAACTCGAATGTATCGAGAATTGCATCATAATGGGTTCTCCCCGTTTCTTACCCTCATACGCAGATCATGTCCAAAATCATCTCTGTCCACTCTTACCGGGGCGGAACTGGCAAATCGAACACGACAGCAAACCTGGCATCTATTCTCGCTCGCGGCGGAAATCGGGTCGCCATTGTGGACACAGACATTCAATCACCGGGGATTCACGTGCTGTTCGGTTTCAGCGAGAGCAACATGGATCGCTGCCTGAACGATTACCTGTGGGGCAGGTGTCCGATCGCGGATACGGCCTACAATGTGAGTACGCTGCTGCCAAAATTAGCCAGTAACGGCACCCTCTACCTGATTCCTTCGAGCATTAAAGCAGGGGAGATAGCGCGAGTTTTGCGCGAAGGCTACGATGTGGGACTGCTTACCGACGGCTTTCAAGAACTGATCGAGGTTTTGAACTTAGACTACCTATTTATAGACACGCACCCGGGGCTCAACGAAGAAACCCTCCTCAGCATCACCATTTCCGACATCCTGCTGCTGATTCTGCGTCCGGATCAGCAAGATTTTCAGGGAACGGCTGTCACGGTAGATGTGGCCCGCAAATTAGAAGTTCCCAAGATTTTGATGACGATCAATAAAGCCCCAGAATCCCTGGATTTCGAGGATTTGAAGCAGCAAGTAGAGAGTATTTACAACATCCCAGTGGCAGGGGTACTGCCCCACAGCGATCAGATGATGCTGCTCGCCAGCAAGGGAGTGTTTGCGCTGCACTTCCCTAACGACCCTCTAACTAAGGTTGTGGAAGGGATTGCCAAACAGATTGTGGGATAATTGGTGCAGCGAATGCCGATCGACCGCCCAGGAGTTTCGCTTTCGCTCTCAATTCTGGCGGAGCGATGTCCTCCTGCGTATCCCGAATATTTGGTTAAAGAGTTAAGAGAATCGCGACAAAATGAGATACAAATAGATTATGAGAATTTGTTAAAAAACTTTAGGAGGAGAACTCATGGATTTTGACTTCCGCATACTAATAGTATTGATGCCCGTATTGTTGGCGGGCGGCTGGGCTGCTTACAACATCGGCAGTATAGCTCTCAAACAAGTGCAGAAATTTTTGAACAAGCAAGCTTAAACTCAGCCTCTTTTCAGGTAATTCCGCAGCCGACTGTTTTTTGAGATACAAAAACAGCCGGCTGATTTGTGCATTGGCTCTGCTTAAGCGATGGCTGATTTGTGGCGGGCAATTTACTACTGCAGAGAGATAGGGCGAAAACGAAAAAAACGTTATCTTCAAAACTTAGCCAAAAACCAGGTGCGATCGACCAAAATACTTTGTTGCTGCAGAGGAGCCTGGGTAAAAAAACCTAGTTGCGAAACCGGGGCGATCGCATAACTTCGGATTTTGATGTTTTCCTCTCTACTCACGAGTGGTGAGTAGAGTGCCATAAAAATATTTGGCAAGGACGTTCCTGCAGAAAATATGAGACAATCACAAAAGTATTTGCCCTGACAATCGCCCTAAAAACTGCGAAGTTTAAGTGATAGGGAATATCGGTCAAATTGTCAATGTTTAAATCCTATATCTTTAGATAGATTATGCTTTTTCCCCGATCGAGCGGCATTCTACTCCACCCCACATCCTTTCCCAGTCGATTTGGCATTGGGGACATGGGAATAGAAGCATATCGCTTTATTGACTTTTTAGTAGAGAGCGACCAGCAATACTGGCAGATACTGCCGCTGGGCCCGACAGGATACGGCAATTCTCCTTATTCATGCTATTCAGCAATGGCGGGAAATCCGCTGCTGATCAACCCAGAACTGCTGCGGGACGAGGAATTGCTCGCAGATGAAGACTTCGCTAATTTGCCAGAATTTCCGCTGGATTATGTAGACTTCGAGCGGGCGATCGCCCTGAAAGTGCCTTTGCTCAAAAAAGCTTGCGAAAACTTCCAAGCCAAAGCATCTCCTATCCAGCAAAAAGAATTCTCAGCTTTTTGCGAAAGCAAAGAGAATTGGCTGGAAGATTACGCCTTATTTATGGCACTAAAAGATAACTTTGGCGGTGTTAGCTGGAACAATTGGGAACCAGAAATTGCCCGTCGAGAACCAGAGTCGGTAGAGAAGTGGCGTCAGCAGCTAAATGCTGAGATTTATTACTACAAATACGTTCAGTTTGAGTTTTTTCGCCAGTGGACGGAGTTGAAACGCTATGCTAACCTGCGGGACATAAAAATTATTGGCGACATTCCGATTTATGTAGCTCACGACAGCGCGGATGTGTGGTCTCATCCAGAAACATTCTGCTTGGATGAAGCCACTGGAGAAGCAGCTTTAATGGCAGGAGTTCCCCCAGATTACTTCAGCAATACAGGTCAATTGTGGGGCAACCCCGTATACAATTGGGAGAAGTTGCAAGCAAATAATTTCGAGTGGTGGGTGGAGCGTTTTGAAGCGATTTTCGCTTATGTAGACGTGACTCGGATCGACCACTTTCGAGGATTTGAGGCTTACTGGGCGGTGAAGCGCGGACAAGAAACTGCGATCGAGGGAGAGTGGATTAAAGCGCCGGGAACAGCTTTGTTGGATCTAATTAACGAGAAGTTTGGCAACTTGCCGATTATCGCTGAAGATTTAGGAGTAATTACTCCTGAAGTGGAAGCTTTGCGCGATCGATACGAGTTTCCAGGAATGAAGATTTTGCAGTTTGCTTTCGGCGCGGGCCCTGGCGATCCTTTTTTGCCTTTCAACTACGATCGCAACTGCGTAGTTTACACCGGCACCCACGACAACGACACGACTGTCGGCTGGTTTAATCAACTGCAAAACTACGAAAGAGATGAGGTTTTACGTTATTTGGGCTGCATCGATCCCCAAGGAATTCACTGGTCTTTAATCCGCATGGGTTGGATGTCTATTGCTAATATGGCAATTGTGCCGTATCAAGATTTGTTGGGTTTGGGTACGGACGCGCGGATGAATTTTCCGGGGAAACCAGAGGGAAATTGGGGATGGCGGTATCGGCCCGAAGCTTTGAATCGGGAAGTGGGCGATCGCCTCAAAACCATGACTTACATCTCCGGCCGCGCTCCCAATAAAAATTGATCGTCGGTAAGGGGTAGTTGGTAGTGGGTAATTGGTAATAGTTAATGGGTAATATCAAATCTGTTAGCAGCGGAATTATTCCTATCTCTATTTTCGACCTCTGCGTGAATCAGCGTCAATCCATTGTCATCTGCGATGAATACATTATCTTTTTTTTACCGCAGATACAGGCAGACCGACGCAGATTAACGCAGAGGAATTATCTCAAATCCGGTTGCACCATCCATCGGGAATTGTTGACTGTTGACTGGATTTGACTATTCCGATGCAACCGGAATCGATCTAATGGGTAATTGGTAATAGGTAATTGGTAATGAGTGAATAAAGACGGATATTCTCATTAAAAGCAGGGGGCAGCCAGCCATTACCTATTCCCGATTACCCATTAACACTTACCCTTCATTTTTGGGCGGTGCTGCCGGATTGAGTTCGTTTGCTTTAAAAACAACTTCTTTGGCGACTCCAGGATCTCCGAGTTGTTCGGCTTGTCCGTTATTAACAGCAACCATTACCCCGCCGGCGTTACCTGCTACCACTACCAATTGCTTTTGAGCCCCCCAGGTGCGAACAGTCCCGGTCGGCAAAGTTCCCTCAAACTCTGTTTTACCATCGACTTCAACCTGCATCCACGATTCTGCTTTAAAAGTGACGCTAATCATCACTGGTTTATTGCCAGATTTATTTAAACTTTGACCTGTTCTTACTGCTTCGACAGTCTCGTAACTATCCGGTTTCTGATTTTGTGAAGACCTCGATGCCTCAGCAGCTAAACGGGCTTGTTCTTGCTGCCCAAGCGCTAGTTCTTTGGCTCCCGCACCGTTTTTTGCGGTAACAGAACCGCTCATCAACTGAGATAAGACATTCACCGAACAGATAATTAGAAATGTGTAAAAGAAGTAGAGGTGCATCGGGCGCAACTGAGGCCCATCTTGCCAGGATAGCTTCGTTCTCGATCGGGGCGGGGGTTCGATCGGGAAAAACTCGGCAAACTGAGTTCCGTCCAAACCCATTGCTTCAGCGTAGCGCTTGATCAAACCCTGAGTGTAGACGGGTTCGGGGAGTTGGTCGAGTTGACCTTCCTCGATGGCTTGCAGCAGATTCCGCCGAATCATTGTTACCACGGCTACTTTGTCCAAACAAATCGAATGCTGTTCGCGGTACTGGCGGAGTTGAGATCCTATTTCCGCTAGCTTCTTCTGAGCTGGTTCTGGCTCTTGGGAGTGCAGTTTCTGCTTAGTTGTTTTGAAAAATAAAAACAATAAATTCTTTGTCATATGCTGTGCTCCGGGGAATTTACTGGCACGCTTATTGATGTTAGGTTGACTAGATTCCATAAATAAATAATTTCCGCATCTTCTAGGGGTCGGCAGCAGCCTGGTGGCAATATTGGCGAACCGGGCCGCTGCAATTGAATAGTGCCGATGGCTGTGCGGTGCAGGCGCACCACTGGATATCCCAACTGTTCGGCAGTTCGCCGAATCTGTCGGTTTCTGCCTTCTGATAGAATGACTTCTAACAGAGTTTGGTCTCGCGCGCGATCGAGAACTTTAACTTTTGCCGGCAAAGTCTTTCTGCCTGACAAGATTATGCCCTGACGCCACGCTTGCAGTATGGGTTCCGGGGGATCGCCGAGCACCCAAACCTGATAAGTTTTCGAGATCGAGTGACGTGGATGAGTCAAAGAAAACGTCAGCTTACCATCATTGGTGAGCAAGAGGGCGCCTGTGGAATCTGCATCTAAGCGTCCTACGGGGTGGATGCCTTGACCAAAGCGCAGTTCGGGCGGCAGCAGGTCGAGAACTTTCGATCTGGCCCTGGGATCGCTGCAAGTAGAAACTACGCCTGCCGGCTTGTTGAGCAACATATAGACCTCTGCCGGTCGATCCGTTGGTTTCAGCGGGACTCCATCGACTTGGATGAGATCGCGATCTGGATTCGCTTTTTGTCCTAAATGAACAATATTGCCATTAACTCGGACTCGTCCAGCTACAATCATCTGTTCTGCAAGACGGCGAGAGGCAATGCCCCACTGGGCGAGGATTTTTTGCAGCCTTTCATCAGACATGACGGAGTGTGGAAACCCCAACGAGCGAGCGGTGGGGTAGGAAACACGACACGGTTAATTGCTTAACCTTACTACTAATGCTCAATTCCTGGTGGGGAATAAATTATAATGCCGACCAATCATTACAGCACGCCCGGCTTGATGCAGATTGTCCTGATGGCATGACCCTGAATGTTGTGCAAAAACTACGAGGAAAAGACTCCCGGTAGGCACAGGCTTGCACCGTTGCTGTGCGGCTGGTTTGAGAGGTGTGGGTTTTACCAGACCCTAAACCAACACTACCATAAATCCCGTACTGCTGGTTAAATTTATACGCTCGATCGCGAATTTTTCCTCGGGATCGCACAACTCAGGAATTCAGAAAAGATCCCAAGGGAAGAAAGATTGAGAATTTTTCTGCTTCTGGCGTTGCTGAGGCGAGATTTCTACTTGGTTTTGGAGTTAATAGGAGTTGCGCTCATCAACCCGGTTTCTTGTAAAAATTGGAGGTTTACGGCGATATATCTGTGAATCAAAGGGGTTTTTGAGGCCGGATGCGCAAGTTCTAGTTAAATTTCTGTGCTTGAATATTAAGGTTTATATTCTGAAATTATTTATGACTGTCGATCGAAACTCTCTTCAATTTGACAATAGAGATAGCGCTGCAAGCTCTGGTGGGACTTTTAATCTCGGCGAGGAGCCGGGGAGCCCTTCGCCGAGTCAAGGCAGCCGGATAGCGAGCGCGGTGCTGTCTCCGGCAGTGCAGTTGTGGCTGCGATCGCAAGTTCAGCAGGTAGACGACTTGAAGGTGAAAATTGAGGGAAGCGATCGACAAATCTTCAGCGGTGCTATCCCCAAAGTCACGGCTGCCGCTCGCGGTGCTGTGTATAAAGGACTACACCTAACTGAAGTTGCCATAGAGGGCTGCGGCATTCGCATCAACCTCGGTCAAGCTCTCAAAGGCCAACCCCTGCGCCTCCTGGAATCCGTTCCCGTGACAGGCGTTTTGAGGCTCAGCCAAGCGGATTTGAATGCGTCGCTGAAAGCGCCTTTGCTGGCTGATGCTTTGAGCGAATTCTTGCTGCCAATGCTGCCGCTGACAGATAGGGAACAGTCGCTGAAGTTGCAAAATTCGCAGATTGCTATTGAGGCGGGTTTGTTAACGCTTTCGGCGACAATTTTGCGCGCTGGCGGTAGGCAAATTCCTTTGGTATTGCGGACGGGTTTGCGGATGGCTAGCGGTCGCGAATTGATGTTTGAAGCACCAGAAATTGAAATGGATGGAGAATTCAAGAGCAGTGATTTCAATGGTTTTAAAATTGATTTCGGGCCGGAAGTTGAGATTGAAGAATTGATTTTGAGTCCGGGGGAGATTGTTTGTCGGGGAGGAATTAGAGTTTTGCCTTAGTGAATTAACAGTTGACTGTTGACAGTTGACTGTTGACTTTAACCTGGTTCCTCGGCAGATCCTGGAAATAAATACTCAATGCCCAATTACCGATTAATTAAAAAAGAGTCGATCGCGGGCAACAGTAAAGTGACAAAATAGTAGACTAAGGGCGCGGTAAAAACATAACTGTCGGTGCGATCGAGAATGCCGCCGTGACCGGGGATCAACTGCCCCGAATCCTTAACGCCGGCGTCTCGCTTCATCATCGACTCAGTTAAATCTCCCAACAGGCTAGCAACCCCAATCAATAAACCAAAAGCAGCCCCAGTATACGGCCACCCCGGCCAGTGCAAATACCAAGACCCAGCGGCTGCCACGGCGATGCTGCCGCAAACTCCAAATACGGCACCTTCAACGGTTTTTTTGGGGCTGATGTGGGACAGGCTAGTGCGGCCGAAGAATTTGCCGACAAAATAAGCCCCAATGTCAGCGGCCCAGATGCAGAAGAAAGCCAGCAGCAGCGAAGTCAATCCTAAAGATATGTGGCTGGAATTTGTCCAAGACGGGGACGGGTAAATGTTAACGGGCAAATTGCTTGCTACTGCTTGCGAAAGTTGGGTTGTAGCAAGATTGGCTGGGTCGAGACCGACTCGCAGCCGGACCCAATAGCTGGGCAAATAACCGCCGTAGAACAATCCTAAAACTGAGGAGGCAATATCGGCGATCGTCGATAATTTAGGTTGGAATAACAGGTAGAAACAGATTAAGGTTCCCGCTAAGGGGAACATGGCATCTACGAGTTGCGGTGCTAGGGCGGCAGTAATTAACAGGCCTTGACTGACGGCTAAGGTAGTTTTGGCAGCGGGCGCAATGCCTTTAGCCCTGGCTAATTGAAAATATTCCAATTGGCCTAGGTAGACGATGACTCCAAAGCCGACGGTGAAGTACCATCCCCCCATAACAATCATTCCCAAAGCAAGGGCGATCGCAACTATTCCACTCAGGATACGAGACCAAGGCATAAATGAATTTCTCTTGCAGACGGCGGGGGGTGATTCGATTTTGGATGTTGGATGTTGGATGTTGGATGTTGGATGTTGGATTTTTCTAGAGCACGAGTTTCTCCCTTGCACAGCTAACCCCCATCCCCGATCGGTCATCCAATATCTCAAGTCAGGCAGTCAATCCAGCTATGGTCGCCCCTATTCTTAAGTATGAAGGTTAAGTGAACTTAAAAAAGATTAAGAATTACATAATTAATTAGTGTATCCGTGTCAAAATTCCTGTCGTGCCTTCTTCTTGCTTCTAATCCAGCTTTTCGCCGCTGAGAATAAATATGGGATTGACGGCGGCAAAGGTTTGACTCAGGCCGCGAGTCTCCAAGCGGTTGACGGCTGACTGGACTACCTCGATGTTGCGGACTTGCAATTCGGCGAACCCTTCGGAAAGGGCGTAAAGATTCTCTAAATTCGAGGCTGTGGCAACAACTCTACCTTGGGGTTGCAAGTACCGCCAGACTTCTTGGAGAATGGCTTTAATGGGGCGACCTCCTTCGATGCAGACTCGGTGGGGGGGTTGGGGCAGGTTTTCCAGGCATTCCGGGGCACTGCCTTCTATGACTTCTACGTTGTCGAGATCGAATCGATCGCAATTTCTGCGAATCAAGCTTGCTACTTCTTCGTCCCTTTCGACGGCGATAATCCGACCTTTGGGACACAGCAAACCTGTTTCTACGGCGATCGTACCAGTACCTGCACCGATGTCCCACACGACTGAATCTGCTTGCAGCCGCAGGTGGGAGATTAACAGCAGTCGGACTTCTCGCTTACTCATGGGAATTCCCGGTAAACGTTCAAATAAGTCATCCGGGATGCCTGGAGTGACGTAGGGCCAAAGCATAGTTATATTTTTGATTTTTGATTTTTGATTGAAGCAAGACCGAAGTTGGAACTCGCGGAAGAAGTAGAAATTCTCCCCATTTCCCCAAAGCCTTAATATTTACTGTCGCACAACCTTGAGAGTTTGGAGGTCGGGATCGCTACAACCTGTGATTTTTCCGCCGGCGGCCAGGATTTGTTGCAGGTAGTCAACGGCTGCTGGGGTAATGATTTCACCGGGCATCAGGACTGGTATTCCTGGGGGATAGGGACAGATGAGTTCGGCGCACAGGCGATCGACTGCTTTGTCTGCAGGTACTGTTTCCGCTGGGAAAAAGAAAGCCTCACGGGGGGACAGTGGGGGAGGGGAAAATCGGGAGAAGGAGAGAATCTCGTCTTCTTTCTGACTTCTTCCTTCTAACTGAGATATTGCACGATTCTCAAGAACGGGCAAGATGCCCGTTCCACAACACATCAAGTTTCTTGTGGGGTGGGCATCTTGCCCGCCCATCAAAGGCTTATTGACAATTGTGTCAGATGTGACTTCTAAAATCGTAAAAGCTTTAACTAAATTGTCAATATCTGATTCTGTATTTCCCAAGCTGATAATAAATGTTAAATGTTGGGGCATGGGAAGTTCTGCCGTGACACCGAGTTCCGAGTGCAGAATTTCATCGGCGGCAAATCCTGTGATTCCTAAATCTGATACTTTTACTGTTAGCCTGGTTCGGTCTAATGCTGCAAAACCAGGTGTATTTAACGGTTCTAAAACTGATAAGCCAGGAATTAGACTGATGCGCGATCGCGCTTTCTCTGCTAGCTGTAAAGTTTGCGCCATTAATTCTTTGCCGTGGAGTGCGATTTGTTGGCGGGCTGCGTCTAGGGATGCTAATAATAAGTAACTCGGACTGGTAGATTGTACTAACTGCAATGCTTTATTTAATTTTTGGATATCTATGCGATCGCCCTTGACGTGCAGCATGGATGCTTGTGTCATTGCACCGAGGGTTTTGTGGATTGATTGTACTGTTAAATCGGCGCCGGCTGCTAGTGCTGGTTCTGGCAAGTTTGGATGAAAGTTAAAGTGCGCGCCGTGGGCTTCGTCTACTAATAACGGTATGTTGTATTGATGGGTAATTTGGGCGATCGCCCGCAAATCCCCGCAGACGCCGTGATAGGTTGGGTAAACTATCATTACTGCTTTGGCGTCGGGATGTTGTTCTAATGCCGAGGCTGTGGCTTCTGGGGTGATGCTGTTGGCAATATCCCAATCCGGGTTGTACTCTGGATTGACAAAAATTGGAATTGCACCGGATAAAATTAAACCAGAAATCGCCGAGGAGTGGATATTTCGAGGTAGGATAATTTTATCTCCTGGGCCGCAAGTTGCTAAGATGGCGGCGATAATTCCGCAAGTCGAACCGTTAGCCAAAAACCGAGTTGATTGGGCTCCAAATGCTGCGGCGGCTAAGTCTTGAGCTTCAGCAATTGCACTTTCTGGGTTAAAGAGATTGTCTAACTCCGGCAATTCCGGTAAATCCGATCTAAATACTGCCGCACCGAATAAGTCAATTAGGGGTTGAGAGATTCCTTGTCCGCCTTTGTGTCCGGGGGCGTAGAATGGGGCGTGCGGATGATTTGTGCGATCGCGCAAGGCCTCTAATAGAGGCGTTTGTTGTTGAGAGTTTGCTGGTGACACGCTTAATCTTGATTTGATTATTTGGAATTATAGCAACTGCCGAGGTTTCACTGGACGTTATTAATTGCTGAAACCATTGCTGGAAATTTTGCCATCGCATCGACGGCTTCCTTTTTCCTTGCAATCGCCCACAAGCAACACCGTCTCAATTTCAAACTTCTCTAAAATGACTTAACATCGACTGCTTAAGTGTGATACCCAAACAGTTGAAAATCCTGGCTACTCCTTTACTTATGGTTTGTCTAGGGGCTGTGGTTTCAGTTAAAACACAAAATCTTACCACAGTCTGCAGCTATTTTTCAGCTTACTGTTGTGA
>JAICRN010000402.1 GCA_025937335.1 Microcoleus sp. TY_ISSM_2_bin.22 | reverse complement strand
TCTTAAAACAATCTTAAGATACATGGGTACGCTCTCGGGTGTCAAAAGCTGTTATTCACTTATAGCGTAAGGGTTTGCAAGATTTGAACATCCCCTCTACGGGGGGAACTTCAGTTTAAACTGGACTTCCCCCTGCAAATATACTTACATAGGCTCAAAAGCCTATCATTGCAAAAGTTTCCATTGTTGAGTAAAATTTCTGTGGGAGCATCCCGGTTTTGTCAAAGTAGTATCAAGAGAGGATAATAGGTAGAGCGTCAACAGAAGCGTGAACTGCATTCGTAGGAGGAGTGGTCGGAGACCCCTGAACAGAAGGAGCGTTTAAAAGCTTGTGCTGCTGAGATTGCCGAGATTATGTACACAAATACTCCGGTCTCAGAATTATCAAGTCTGGAAACAATCGAAAAGCATATTCGAGAGCAATGGCTAGAATTAGTCGGGCCGGAGGTTGGTTTTTTTGGTAGTAATAAATATGTAGTGAAATTTAATTACAGTAATTAAATACATAGAATAATTTTATAACTCACCAAATCAAATTTTGTTATTTTAATATTTATTTACGCGCTCGAATGTAGATTTAGTTACACTTATGCTATCATAAGTGACTATTACTGGAATCCTCGAACTCTGCCAACATTAGTTTAGTCATTTAATCTGCTAGTTTTACGACCAAATTGCCCGGATTGTGGCTCAAATCACATAGTTAAAAATGGTAGAATTCATAATAAAAAACCAAAATACAAATGTCAAAGTTGCGGTCGCCAAGAAAGTCGAAAATCCGACCAACACAATAATTAGCTCACCAACAAAAGATTTAATCGCTCGACTTCTTTTGGAGAAGATTTCTTTAGCTAGTATAGCTAGAAGCACGGGTGTTTCTCAAAAATGGTTACAGGATTACGTAAATAATAAATATGCCTCAATCGAACGCAGAGTAAAGGTTACACCTAAAAAAAAGTTAGATTGAATGTTGAATGTGATGAACTGTGGTCATTTGTAGATTGCCAAGAAAATAAGCAATGGGTGTGGCGCCGCAATAGATAGAGAAACGAGAGAAATTATTGGTGTTTATATTGGCGCTCGTAGCGAAGAAGGAGCAAAACAATTATGGAATTCTCTACCTCCTGTATATCGACAATGTGCTGTTTGCTATACAGATTTTTGGGCGGCATATGCTTGTATTTTTCCTTCGCTACGCCATCAGCCTGTTGGTAAAGACAGTGGAAAAACTAATCACATTGAAAGATTTAATAATACTTTGCGCCAACGTGTTTCTCGGCTCGTAAGAAAGACTCTTTCATTTTCTAAAAAGTTAGAAAACCATATTGGTGCTATTTGGTATTTTATCCATCATTACAACTATGTTTTGAGCCAATAAATATCTAATCACTACATATTTATCACTACCAACTTGAGATTGGACGGTCGCCGTGACTTGCTCGAAACCATTAAAGATGTCGCAGCAGCAGAGGGTTTGAGCGTCAATGCTTGGGTAGTGCGAACTTTAGAGCAAGCGGCCAACCAGGCAATAGCGGCGCCGCCAGTCCAACCTCAAACACAAGTGTCCGAAATTTCGGACATTGAACCAGTGCTAGACAAAGTGCTAGCTATTAAGCTAGACACACTGCTAGCGGCTAAATTAGCAGGGATTGAAGAACGCTTGGGAAAATTGAGTGCCTGAGTGACGGCAACGATGAATCACTCAGGCAGGAATTGAAAGCGGCCAAAAAGCAACTTGCAGAATGGGATGCAGAACTCAATCAGTTGCACGAGCGCAACGGCGATTTGGGGCTGAAGGTGCAGATGCTGGAGCAAGAGCTCAAGGAAGTACGGCGCGATCGGGAAGAAGAACTTGCAGCAGCTCTTGCCGAGCCGAGCAAAGTAATACTTGGTAAGCAAAAGGAAGAGTTAGCCCAATTGCGACTGCAACTTGCAGTAGCGCACGCCAATCGGGAAGAAATCGAGATACAACTCTCCGACCTGAGACAAAAATCAGTCACTGCCAGCGAGTTACCAGAACCGGCCGACTTGTTAAACCAGTTGAAAGCACGGCGCAAAAAGTCTAAGGCAGACTTGGCAGACGTGGAGGCAATTTTAGAAATACTCCAGCCCTGAGCGATCGCCCTGATGTGGGGTGAGGTTAAAGCAAAAAGTGGTATATACCGCAGTGGTGCATATACCACTGATATATACCACTGCCTATAAAACTGCACGTGTGGCTAAAAAAGCGGATAGCGTCAAAGCCTTGTGGAGTAAGGGATGTACGGAGAGGGTGGGATTTGAACCCACGTTAGAGTTACCCCTAAAGTAGATTTCGAGTCTACCGCATTCAACCGCTCTGCCACCTCTCCAATTGATTTGAGATGCGAACTAAAAGTATTTTACCGCACAGTGAGCCAGATTGTAAATCTTTATAAAAAAGAAGTTTGATTTTCTTCAGATTCCAAAGTGGTCTTAAATCCTCCTGCTGGAGTCCACTGGAGGGCTCCGTCGCGCCCTGTCCAGAATATTTGGGTTTTGCTTTGGCGCAGTTGGGCGGCGGTTTCTGGGTCGATTTCGTCAGCAGATGCGATCGCCACTTGCGGCCCAACCGCACTTAATAACTCAGCCGTCAGGGTTTTTCCCGACCACCACAGCACTTGAGCCGGCTTCAATGTTCCCGTTGCTGCCAATTTTTTTTGCGCTTCCGGTGTCATTTCACCGACTAGCAACCAAGTTCTATTGCCCACTAGCACTTCTACCACCGGAATTTCCGCATCCACGAACTGCAACCGCGTCGAACCCAGATCAACTGTACTGTTAGTTTCTAAAGGAATGTAAACGCCTTGGCGTGATTGCACAGCAGTCATAAATTCCTGATTGCTAGGGCGGTGAATTTGTTTCGGAGCTTTATTATCATAAAATGTTTTAATTGGCAAGCGTTCTAGTAATTTTCCCCAACCACTGCTCAAACCTAAATGACCGTGAGTGGCGATCGCAAAATTCACAGAATTAACTCCTTGCTGCTGCAAAAAAGGCAGCACTGTAAACCTCACAGTATTTTCATCACCGCTATTGATCAGCGCCACTTTTCCCCTATCTTGAATTACTAAAACTGGTTCCCCAGATGTCGCCAGCAAAGTAACTTGAAATAAAGATGCTTGAACGTGCCAAGCTGGCAAAACTATGATACTTATTCCCGCCACCAGCGCCAGCGGTAAAATCCAAGCCGCAGAAAAAACTGGCAGCCTAATAACTCTGCTTTTCCCCTTCTTCCCTTTCCCCTTTTCCTGGTTTTTCCCTCGGACTGCTTCCGGCTTCCGTCTTTTTTCTTCCTTCCTCCTTATATCCGTTACATCCGTTACAGAATCCGTTGCCGAACTTCCCCCGATCCAAACCCAGCAAATTAAACTGTAAAGCGCGATTAGCTGAAACACCGATACTTGACCGACAGCTACCGAATTACCGGGTAATTGCGAGAAATATTGGGCGATCGCAATTAACCCCTTTGCCGGATAGTCCAGCAGTTGTGCTAAAACACTGCCAGCAGGCGGAAAAATCAATCCAGCTAAAGCGCTAACCATCCCCCCAATACTCAAAATCCACAGCAAAGGAGCCGCAATAATATTGACTAAAATGCTGTAAGGTGATACGACACTAAAAACGTAAAGTAATAGCGGCAATACCCAAACTGAAGCGGCGATCGGAACCACAATAATCGAAGCGATCGCGGGCGGCATCCAGTCCAACTTTGCCATCAGTGGCGGCGTTGTCACTATTAATCCCAAAGTCGCCAAAAAGCTCAGTTGAAAACCTAAATCCCAAATCCACAAAGGGTTAACCAGCAGTAAAATAGTAGCAGCAATTAACAGCAATCCCAGCGGCTTAACTTGGCGGCTCAGCACCAAAGCAAATAGTGTTCCAAATCCCATCAAAGCGGCGCGGCATACTGATGGTTCAAAGCCTGTTAACGCCACGAGCAAAAATAAAGCACCGACGCCAAAACAAAATTGTAATTGTTTGGAAAAACGCCTGGTTAAAGCTAGAACTAAAGCCAAAACCATCGAAACTTGAGTGCCGGAAGCTGCGATCGCGTGGGCCAATCCAGCCTGCACAAAATAGTCGCGGATGTTGTAAGGTAAATCTACTGCTTGTTTGCCGAGGGCGATCGCACCGATCAGCGGGCCTTCAGGAACATCCAACTGCGATAGCTGCGATCGCACGATCCGCTGCCGCATCGCTTGAATTTTCGATGGCTGCATCCCGCTTGGCTCGAAGAAAGCAGCCGTTTGGCTGTTAACTCGATTGACATCCGCGATCGCATTTTCTCTCCTCCAGTCAATTTGACGCCCTTTGAGCCCTGCAAAAGCTCCTTCTCTGGCTAAATATGCTTGAAAATCAAAAGCCCCCGGATTCGACGGCGGCTGCGGTTTGTACAAGGAACCCACAACTGCGATCGTATTGTCGGCGTACAAGCCAGTTGCTTGCAGCAGGGGCACTGTAACGTAGAGTTTGCCGGATACTGGGCGGTTTACAACTGCTCCTCCCTCGCCGCCGTTGATTTCGCTAACTAAATCTGTTTCCAGCCAAAATTGCGATCGACCGGATCGAGTCAATCGAGGCGTACTGACAACTCTACCGCGAACTGTCACTGCCACTTCTTGAGTGTTTCCGCCAGCCGGAATCAGTTTGCTGATGTCATCTATTGCCGGTTGGGGCGATCGAACTGCAAAATAAACGCTAGCTAGAAATGCTAGCAAACCCGCAACTGCCCACACCCATTTCGCTCTCGGCAGCATCTCCAACAAACTCAACTCTTCCCTAGCATCTAAGGGTTCTTCTAGAGCATTTTCTTTTTGTCTGCTGCGTCTTTTCTTGGTAACTTTGACCGAATTTCGAGCAAATTTTCGCAATAATTTCGGCAGGGCGATCGCCACCGCTATTCCCAAAGCAAGTATCGCGTATCTACCCCAAGGAACCGCTGTAGAAATCAATCCCAAAATGTAGGCAAGACAGAAAATTGCACCCGTTGCTTGATTCATTAATTAGTAATTTAGAGGGGGAATATTTAAGGGAAACCTATGCGGTACTTATGCACTCCTTACAAAAAAAACCGGGTTTTTCAACCTAGACAGGACTTGCGCATCGGGGCCGGTGAAACCGGGTTTTTACCGAATCAGGGGTCTAAAACCCGTCTTTTCGTAAAAAAACCGGTTTCTAAACAATCATGCGCAACTCCTACTAGATAAAAAGCTAAACGCCGTGTATTTAGATTAGGACTTATATCAACTCCGGTAGCATCGGAATTAATATTACCCACAGTCAGGATACCGCGAGTGCAAGAGTGTCCCTACAATTAATCCGGGTAGGGACTTAGGTCAAGCCGTGTCCTCAATATCATAAGAAGTGCAACCGCAAACGATATTACGCACGGGTGGTCAGAAACCGAGTTTTTGCGAAAATACTGCATCCCGACCTTTAAAACTGGTAAAAACCCGGTTTCTTTGGTATTTATGCGTCCAGGACTATAGATAAAAAACCCGATTTTTGGCTACCCGTGCGTAAGTTATGGCAAAAATTCTTTCCTGACATTCTTTCCCTTCCCCTTCCCCTTCCTCTTCCTCTT
>JAICRN010000404.1 GCA_025937335.1 Microcoleus sp. TY_ISSM_2_bin.22 | reverse complement strand
AATCTACTCTTTGTGGAACAGGCATCTTGCCTGTTCAAAAAATGATGATTGACAATGGTGCAAGATCTCAGTCAAGAAAATCTACTCTTTGTGGAACAGGCATCTTGCCTGTTCAAAAAACGATTATGGACAATGGTGCAAGATCTCAGTATTGAAACTATGCGTGTAATAGGCACTCTTAGCCCGCGTCTTAGGTGCAAGTTAAAAGCAGTAAAGCTTAACGTCATGGAGTTGGGTGCGATTAAGAGCGGGATAGCTTCGCTTCACGCGATTTTTAACAAAGGTATCTTGCAAAGCGACAGAACCCACTAAAATAAGTTGAGGAACTGCAAGAAAAACCAAACAAGGGAAACAAAACTATGACATTACCAGTTGGGTGCGCTGCCCCTCAATTTACCGCCAAAGACACTAATGGCAACACAGTCTCCCTGTCACAATTCGCCGGTAAAACCATAATCTTGTATTTCTACCCGAAAGATGACACCCCAGGCTGCACAAGACAAGCCCAAAGCTTCAAAGCAGCCCATGAAGAATACAAAGGCAAAGATATAATAGTTCTCGGTGTCAGCCGCGACAACGAGGAATCGCACAAAAAGTTCACAGAGAAATACGGTTTGCCTTTCCAGTTATTAGCAGATGTTGATGGCACGATTACCAAAGCTTACGATGTTGAAAAAGGCGATTATGCCAAGCGCGTTACTTTCGTCATCGACGGCACCGGCAAAATCATTCAAGTTTATGAGGGCGAAACCATGAAAGTTGACACTCACGCTCAAGATATTCTCGTCACCATAGTTTAGTCGAAGTTTAGCCGATCGCACTAACAGTCCTGGACGCACCAAACAGCTAAAAACCCGGTTTCTGCCTAGATGCCTCGTTGCTATACGAAATATTCTCGTAGAAACCGGGTTTTTTTCGTAAGTCCTTCCTCAAGCAAGTGAGGGGTCAAGGGTACAGGGGAAAACAACCTACTCGAACTAAATTTCTTCTCTCAAAACTTGCACCGCAAATCCGCTCAACCAGCCATCTATTCGGTTCAGATGCTTGTACTGCGCCTAAATTTAGATTTGTGGCGCAACTCCCGCCAACAATTAAAAACTTATGCTGTAAAAGGCATTAACCGCCCCTAGGCTGAATCTAGGGGCGATTTTGTCCTGGTTCGAGTCATTGTGTTTGATAAAATCAGAAGTTATCCTTGCTTTAGCTGAATAATTAAGTAGGTAGGGGGATATATAATGACAAACAGCAACATTATTTTGAGTTACTTAGGCCCGCGAGAAATTGAGGTCAATAAAGCCGCTGTCTTAGTTGGTAGTTTTGACAAAAATCTAGTGGCAGCGATTTCAGCAGCAGAAGGCCCAAATGCCCTGAACGTCGGGATAAATCTCTCTAGAGGCATTTGGAACATCAGTTTAGAAAAAGGATTCGATAGCGCAGGAACTCGCACAGTGCAGGTGAGGGCAACTGATAAGACCGGCAAAGTTATCGGTCAACAAACAATTAATATCAAAGTTAATCCTGCTTCTCTGTCACCCGCTCAATTTTTCACGTTAATTACTCTCACAGATACCGTATTCAAAGCCGGAACACTGCCCGCGAGCAATCTCAACCAGCAGCAAAAAGCGGAAATAGCCGCAGGTAAAACTTATCAAATTAGCGACTACGAGTTAGAAGACGGACACCTGAATGTTCAACTAAATAATGCAATTTCTCCGGTGGGAAAGTCCGGCTTTTTCTACGAAAAACACGCAGTCATCACCAAAGGCGCAAAAATTCTCATATTCGATCGCGCCGAGTTGCCGACCCCGCCGCCTGGAATGCAGTTGCTGTGGGCGATCAAAAAGACCTGGTTAAAGCTCAACCCCGCAGATTCAGCTACTTTAGGACAAACTCAGAAATTACAATTTAACTCGGGAGAAACGTTTAATATTCTCGGCTACGCTTGCGTGGAAAACCATTTTCGAGTCGCTTTTGCTCGGGCAGTTCCTAACTTAGGAAATTCGGGATTTCTGTAATCGCAGCACGTCCAAATTTTGCGAGATGGGAGGGGAATTCCGTTTGATACAAATGCAGTTACGATGACTGTTATCAAAACTACTGCGATCAAAAAACGGCCTGTAAATGCGGCTAACCTGCAACCGCAAGAAAAATTTACTTTGCCGGCGGGAATGATTTACGGAATTGCCGGATTCTCGATCGAACAAAGCCACATAAAAGTCTCGCTGACCGAGAATTTGCCGCAATTTGGCAATACGGGTTTCATTTATCCCGATTTTGTGCAATTCAGTCGCGGTGGCAAATCTTTTAATCCCGCTGTGAATTTAAGTTATCAAGGGCCGTCAGAAGTTTTAGTAAATCAGCCGATCGTCCTTCGGGGTACTTTTGACAGGCAACAAGCAGCAAAAATTGAGGTGATCGCTGAGGATACCGTGCCCCTAAGCGTCACGCTAAACCAAGAGACCAGCACTTGGCAAGTTAATTTGTCTAAAGGATTTAGCGTAGCGGGAGCTCGGTGGCTCAGATTGCGGGCAACTGACAGCAAAGGCAACGTTACTGGCAGCCAAATAATTTACATTACCGTAAGTTCCGATCCGCTAACTGTCGGACGAGGTTTGACCTTAAAGATAGTTTCTGACACTTTGTTTAAGGTAGCTCCCCTTGATTCTTCCCGGCTCAACAATCAACAAAAAGTTCTGGTCAAAGCAGGTCAGACTTTGGCAGTTAGCAAGTACGGATTTATTGACGGGCATCTCAAGGTGGTTGTGGATTTAGCAATTTCGCCGATCGGCACTTTTGGCTATTTTTACGAACCCGACGTTCAGCTTGCCAAAGGTACTCAAATCCTAAGATTTGACCTAGCAGACGTACCGAATAGTAACGTCAGCGCTCAACTGTTGGTAACTCAAACAACTCAGATTAAAGCTAAACCCGAAGATTCATCGAAACTGCCGGCAGATCAAATTGCTAACCTACTTTTAGGCACTACCTATGCCATTACTGGTTATGCCTGCATTTTGGGGCATTTCCGAGTAACTCTCGCCGAATCTATTCCCGGTTTCGGCAATATCGGATTTATTTATTGGCAGGACGTTAAAATTAAAAAAGACGGCAAAGAAGTTCCCTTTGACCCCGCTGCTTTGACGATGACAATCCTGCAAGCAACTGTGTTTAAAAAACGGCCGGTAGATGCTGCTAGCCTGAGCAGTACCGAGAAAACTACGCTGCCTTTAGGTCGAGTTTACGGCGTGAACAGCTACGGTGCGGAAGGCTCTCACCTGAAAGTTTCCCTGACTGAAGAACTGCCTAATTTTGGCAATACAGGTTATGTTTTTCCTAGTTTTGTTCAGTTCAAGCGGGGAGATAAAATTTTCGACCCGGTTCCGAACAATGTGGAATTGAACGTGCCGTATTTTTCGCAGCGGGACAATCCGCGTTTTGACTGGTCTACTTGCAACGTAACTTCGATCGCGATGGTATTTTATTACTACGGCGTTCGTTCTCAGTGGGGCGGACAGTTGGAGGATGAGTTGTTGCAGTGGTGTTTCGATTATGCAGGTCAGGGTTCTCAAACCGATCACAACGTACTTTCAGCACTGATTCAAGCTTACGGGTTTAAGACAAGTTTTAGTACGACTCGCACGTGGGCCGAGGTGCGATCGGAATTGCTGAACCGGCGGCCGGTAGTTTTAGCCGGAGATTTTACTGCGGCCGGTCACATTCTGACTGTAATTGGCTACAATTCTCAGGGTTATATCGTGCAAGATCCTTGGGGAGATGCGCTCACTGGTTACAGCGATACTGAGGGGAGAAAGTTGATGTATCCCTACAGTTACGTCAATCAAGTTGCAGGGCCAGATGGGAATGTTTGGGCGCATTTTATCTCGCGCTAATCTACTCTGCGGTTTGCCAGTAGTGCGAGGCACTGCAACTATTCCTAAGGTGCGCATGACAGCTATTTGTAAGGTACTCCGTGCGCACCCTGCATAACTCAGGCAATCTTGCGCTTACTTAATTTTGCGTTTCGCTCCACCAATGCCTAGAATCGCTAATCCGGCTAAAGTACCGAAGATAGTAGCAGGTTCTGGTACTGGTTCAGCAGAGCCTTGTTCAAAAGAGCCTTTAATGGCGATCGCATCGTTAGCGCACTCGGCAAAAAAGTTAGCAATATAGTTCCCCGAAGGCATTGAGGATTTATTGAAACTGAATCCGATTGTTTGAGAACCTACTGCATTAAACTGAGCGAAATTAAGACCGAGGGCGCTCAAAGTAGCTGGCGTTAAAATATTGATGTCTCCTACTTTTGTACCCGTAGCTATTGAGTTGAGAACCGTCAAGTTACCTGTTTGTTCAAAATAGGGGTCGGTGGCAGCTAAATCTCCCATAGACGGCGTTCCACCTGCTGATAGAACGCGATCGTTGAATTGACTTATATTTGTAAATCCAGAGTTAACTTGGGTGACGTTTTTAGCAGTAACGTTACTGTAAATGCCTGTTGTAGCTACGCTGGAGTCATTTCCTCCGGCAAAGCGGATACCAAACAAGCTGCCGTTTGCGTTAGCTGTCTTGAAGTTTTGACCGGAAAAATTGAAGAATAAATCGCCGTAGTTGATGTTACCTCTTTGAGCTAGCGGGTCGGCGTATCCTGCTAAACTCAGATTGGAGTTAATCGCGATGAAAGCTGTATCTGAGGTTTCTTTGATGGCGATGCCGTAAAATTCAAATGCGCCACCGCCGATTTGATCCCCTGTCACGCCGTCGTTGAAGGAATCGATCGCATAATTCCAGCCGTTAGATAGCGTTGCTGCTGTAGCTTTTTGTGGCTGTAGTGCCAAAAGGGCACAGAAAACAGCCACTGAGTAAGTCCAGTGGATGCGGTTTCTAGTAATGGAAGTCATAAAATTCTCCCTGGGAAATGAGTGTTAAAGTGTCCAGTCTGCTCGATCGACTGTTTTTAATTTTCAGTAAATCACAAATTCCGACCCAGTTTATTAAAGTTTTGGTAAAGATTTGGTTTGGAGATCGCGTAATAAGTAAATCCACCTGATTAAACATAAAATATGGCTCGCTCAAAAGCTTGCTGTGTATGTTTTATTCCTTCTTACTTCTTGTTGCTTCCTTCTACTAACTATTCACCCATAATTTGAATAAATACAGTTCTATTTCGCGGCCCGTCTAAATCAAAAAATAAAACTGATTGCCAAGTCCCGAGTGCTAATTTACCTTCAGCAATTGGAATTACTTCGCTGGTATTGAGCGTCATTGCCATCAAGTGAGAGTGAGCGTTGATCGGTTCATCTGGCGGAACTATTCTTAAATGCAAGTCGTTGTGCAGGTATTTGTCGCCAGGAGGCGCTAATTTTTGCAGGTATACTTTAATATCTGTTAGCAATCTTTCTTCATCTTCATTGATTGCTAAAGCTGTAGTAGTGTGTCGGGAAAATACTAGCACTTGTCCATTATTGACCGCACTGCTGTCAATAAACTCGACAATTTGGGGCGTGATGTTGTAGATACCGATGCCTGACTCTGTTAGTATTTCGATTGTTTGATTAATAATTTTCATCAGTTGCCTGTCAATCGATTTTAGATTT
>JAICRN010000047.1 GCA_025937335.1 Microcoleus sp. TY_ISSM_2_bin.22 | reverse complement strand
GAATTACCGTTAAGTTTGATTATTTCAAATGCGCTGTCTAGGGAACTCCTAACATGGGCATCTGGAACCAAGACGATCGCAGTTTCTCCATTGGCCCGGATTTCCTCGATCGCTCTTTGGGCATTGAAGTCTTTTTTAGATATATCGAAATCGGGAATCCAGATTATTTCTCCGCCTTGGCTATCTTGAAAATACTTGCTGAACTCTTCTATAAAAGAGGCGCAGAATGGACTTGCTTGATTGTATAAAAATGCTGCTTTTTTCTGATTTTTTTCTCTTAAATAGTCCGCTAAATTTCTAGCTATTAAACTGCTCGTATGTTGAGTCCGAAAGAAAAATTTTCTAGGCTCATGGGTTAGTTCTTCTGTAGCGGCACCCGGAGACATCAAAACCAGATTATTTTTATTGTAAATATCTACGGCGTGCATCGTCATCTCGCTGTTAGCGTGACCGACAACTGCTAAAATATCCGGTTGCTTTGCCAGTGAAATAGCTCTTTGTTTTGTCTCCTCTTCATCGTTCGCATCGTCAGCAATAATGACTTTCAGTCCTTTGCCATTAATGGCTTTACTTGGTAAAAAACCAACACCTGGAAAGTCCCAATCGCTAGAATTTGGCAGTCCCAAATTAACTTCTGTTTGGGCTTGAGCTACTCCGCACAAAAATTCTTTTGCCTGAGTGCTAAGATAAGCAAAACTGTGGGAATTTTTCCTGTCAATGGGAAGGGCTACAGCAATTGTGTAATAATCAGCTTGGCTGGCTTCCAAAAAAGCATTGTTCATGTAAACTAAAGTTTCTGGATCTTTGCCGTATTCTTTTTCCCACGATTTTTTGAATAAATTAAAAGCTTCCTTTGAATTTGAAGCTGCAAATTCGCCAACTCCTTTTTGCTTTAACCAAGGATTAGAACTTGTCAGGAGAATTTTTTCTCCCGCACTTAAACCATCTGGGAGGATTAAACGGGGATTTAAAGGGGAATAGGGCTGTTCCGATCGGTTTTCAGTGCGCGTAACAGTTTGAATATTTGTTAGGGAAGCGGGAATATGGGTGTTGCCGATATTGGTGTCGGATTCCAATTCCATCGCAGGCTGTTGAATAGGTGGTAACTGCACTGCTGTTTGCGATCCCAAATCCCGCAAAACATCAGCAGCGGATTGATAGCGATCGCAGTATGCAAAGCGTACCATTCTGTTTAAAACTCTTCTCAAACCGTCGCTAATCTGCGGTAGTTCTCGATCGGGGGTCGAGTAGTGCCATAGGAGTTCGCAACCCTCGGGATCTGGCGGCAGATTTTTAGGATGTATGCCTGTGAGGGCTTGGAGTGCGATCGCTCCGATAGCGTAGATATCGTTGTAGGGATAACGATCCCATGGCCTCAGCAATTGTTCGGCTGGCATATAACCGCGGATACCGATTGCTTGCGTTGTTGATATTTCGCCTGAATTAGTAACACCCAAGGTGCTGATTTCTCTAACTGCCCCAAAATCTATCAACACAATCGAACCGTCGCACGAACGTCTGATTAAATTGCCGGGATGAATGTCTCGGTGAACCATTCCCTGCTCGTGGACGAAATTTATAATGGAGAGAATTTCCTGCAACAGGACTATTACTTGTTCTTGCGTCCATCGCGTACCTGTAGTAAATTCGTCCCTAAGCGACTGTCCGGGAATGTATTCCTGGATTAAGTAGAAGTTTCCCCGATCCTCAAAGTGATGAATTAAATTTGGAATGCGCGGGTGTTGTTTACCGAGGCGGCGCAAAGCTTCTGCTTCTATTTCAAATTCAGCGTTTGCCTTCTGCCAAACATCCGCAACTGTAGATTGAGGAGGCAAAATTTCCTTGACAACACAAGGAGAATTTTCTGGTTTTACTAGATCGTTAGCCGTATAAGTTCTGGCAAAACCTCCCTGCCCTAATTGAGCGATAATTTGGTAGCGATCGCCGCACAGAATATCCCCTGGATTCAGGCACATAGATTTTTAACAATTTTTCACATTTTTAAAAGCTGGGATTACTACTAATGTAATCGGCAATTTTAGAAATTGACTGGCGCATTTGGATCTCGCTGCTGCGGGTGTCAATCACAGTCATCACATAGGCTTCGCCATCAATGCTCATCGCTAAAGTTGTGCCCAGAACCAGGGAATTTTGGCCTGTTTTTTCGCCCAACCACTGAGCTTTAGTTCCTTCCAAGGCGGCAAATCCCAGAGCGCGATCGTACTGGCGGTTGAGAGTTTCTATTAATAGTTTAGCACCGGGTGTTTCGCCGTTGTAAATTTGCACCATCATTTCGGTGAGTTCGTTAGCAGTCAAGCGGTTGGGGCCGGAACCGGGGTTGGCGGGCATAATCTTTTCCCCCATTAATTTGAAGTTGACGCGGGTGACTTGGTAGCCGCGATTTTCTAAGAATTGATTGATGTAATCGGAACCCAAATAATCAATAAGTTGATTGGTAGCGGTATTGCTGCTGCGATCGATCATTTCTTCTAACAGTAGCTGTAGCGGGTAATTTTTAGGGGACAAAATCTGCGTCGATGAGTCTTCGGTAAAATTACCGCGATTGACAAATACTTCCTCCTTCAAACTTATTTTCTCTTTTTCCACTTTTTGCATCAGGGCGACAGCAATCGGCAATTTAATTAAGCTGGCCGGACTGACAGGAGGCACATCGCCCCGGAGGTTTACGCATTCTCTAGAAAGGCGGCAAATGCCGATCGAAGCTTTCCCAGACAAGCCGCTTTCCCGGGCAACCGCAGCCAAAAAATCTGATTTTGCTTGCTGCACTTGAGAGGTGGCTGCCGTTAAATTTTCGCGGTATTCTTGAGTTTTTGAGGCAGTCAGGGAAGCTAAAAATGAATATTGAGGAACTTCCTGCAAGTTGTTGAGGGCCTGGTGCCACAAAAATTGAGTTTGCTGTGAAGATTTGAGCGACTGATTTTGCTGCCGTTTAGTTTCTACGGCTCGGTTGGCTAAACGGACTGCTTGCTGTAAGTTGTCGTTAGCCCTCTGTTCTACTAATATTTGAGCTTCCACCGCTTGCAACTGCTGTAGCAGTTGTTCTTGAGGATTGGCGGCGAGGGGAACTAAGCGCGAGAGCAGGGTTGGTTCTGGGGAGGGAGAGGGGGGTTGTTCTAATTCGGTGACGAGCCGATCGCGAATTTTGTAGAGTTCGTCTAGGGAACGCGGGTTAGATGATTGAGAGAATGAACTTGCGATGGTTAACATCTGAACCAGTCCGATGCCGGCTACTACTGCCGCCATTTTGTTTGCGATCGACAAAAAACCCTTCAACTCTCGCATATTCAACATCCTCAACACAACCAAATTCAATATAAGCAGCTATTGTTACAGGAGTCAAACGATTTTAGATTTTAGATTTTAGATTTTAGATTACAGAACAAATCTACAATCTACAAGGTGAAATCGGAAAGTTAGATCGCAGCAAAATAACCAAAATAAAGGGAGCGATCGCATGAAGGCAATCAACCCCCTCTAAATATTGCGAACTATCTACTTTTTGCGCCGCCGCCGCCAGTCAGCACCCAACCGTTTGAGGTAATCCCAGCCGCGTTGAGGCCAGACATGAGCGCTATCGGTCTTTTCGGCAATCCAGCGAGCTACTTTGGGGCCTGTCCAGTCTCCGCCGTCGGGGGCAGATCCTTGCAGCGCTTGTCGCAGTTCTTCTTGCTGTTCTGGATTCAGCAATGATTTTGCAGGAGGGGGCTGACGGTCTCCGCTGCGGTTTCTCACAGAGTCTGGCCCTTCTCGGTTGTAGCGCTGGACAATTTCTTTGGCGTAGTCGTAGTTGAGGCCTACGACTTGGGCTGCTTGTTTGATAGTCCAATTTCGGGAAACTAAGAGCAGCAAGTGCCAGCGGCGCGACTCTGTGGTGTTTTGTGCCTGCCGGTAGCGAATTTTGAGTTCCTCTGCCGTCAGGTGGGATTCTAAGTGAGCTTTAGGTGGCATTCCTCCAACGGGGCATCGGGAACTTCTTACCATATATCTTTGGTTTTGGGGATAATTCCGGATGAAATTTTGATGCTGGGGATCGTTGGGGCAAATGCGTAGCTTTTTTGGTCGCAGATGCACGGAGTTGAAGAAGGGCTGCTGTTTGCAGGTGTCTGGAACAAGAGGCGTCCCCGTGGCTGTGAGCGTTCCGATCCGTCGCAACTCGGACAAGCTGCGATCGTCGCGACAGCTAAACATTTGACCAATAGGCTGCAGTAAGCGCGAGCGTTCCTTTGTTCTGATGAATGAAGGGGCGATCGACCTTTTTTGTGAACTGCAGATTTCTCACAGGCTTTTTGGCTCGTCCCCAAATCAACGCCGATGCGAGAATGTCGATCGCTATTTTTTTCGATCGCGCCGCAGCCATTTATTCACTCGGATAACTGATAATTTTCAATAATTTTTGACTAAAACAGTGTTCTTCACAATCCAGCCATAATTTTTTTATTTGCAACCATAAGCTAATACCTTCTTATTCATAATTCTCTATTTCTTCTTCACTTGGTTCTGGGTGTTAGGGGCGCAATCCCAGTCAAAACTTGCTAGATATGCTTCTGAAGATGCTTTAAATCGATGAACTATTTAGAGATTTGTATTTTTTTTAAATTCAAAAACACCCAGAAAATGTGACAATTTACCATAAATATCTCCAAAAAAATTGGGAATTAGTTTAATGTTTCGGTCATTTTTTTAGCGTTTTTTAGTTGTTTCAATAAAAATCTGGATTGTACCATTTATGTTTGAGATTGGAAATAAATTGTTTTTTTCTTACAAAACTCGGTCTGAGGGATGTTTAATTTATGCTGCTTTTAGTTGGTAAAAAAGATATTTTTATCCGCAATAATCGACAGATTGTGAGTTTTAATCGAATGAGTCGGTCAATATTTGTTACCTCAGTCCCTGGAGATTGCCGAGGTTATATCAAATCCGGTTACATCCAAATAATATCGAGCTTGCGATCGAGACTATCTCGACATAAACCTCAACGCTGCTTGCATCCGAATAATATCGAAGTCGCGAGCTTCACTCCTAGCGATGCACTCGAAAGATTATGATTTCGATGCAAGCAAAAGCGATATTAATCGTAGCAGACTTAGGGCAGAGTGCTGTTTTTTAAAGAGTAGGTAAAAAAGTCGAGCGCTGTTTTATGTACGGTGTTAGAATTGGCACTTAATAAGTTTGATGTAAAGGAGCCGATCGCGCGATCGAACTTTCGCCACAAAAATAGCAGACTTTGCCTTCGGGCTGTAAGCAGGTACAATTGCCAGCTATATTAACTGTATTGTCTCAAAGTAGAAATAATAAAGGTAAGAGCATGGCATCCATCCGCGAGTTGCACCGACAACTGGTCAATAAAGAACGCTCTGCTGTGGAAATTACTCAAGAAGCATTAGACCGAATTACCCAGCTAGAGCCTAAGTTGAAAAGCTTTCTGTGCGTGACAGCAGACAGAGCATTGGCGCAGGCCCATAGAGTGGATGCTCAAATCGCAGCCGGAGAGCCAATTGGCCTGTTGGCCGGCATCCCGATCGCCGTTAAAGACAATATGTGCACCGAGGGCATTCCCACAACCTGTGCATCTCGGATTTTGGAAAATTTTGTGCCTCCCTACGATGCAACAGTCGTATCCAAACTCCAAGCAGCCGGTGCGGTAATTGTGGGCAAGGCGAACATGGACGAGTTTGCAATGGGGAGCTCGACGGAAACTTCTGCTTATCAAGTTACGGCAAATCCTTGGGACTTGGAACGTGTGCCCGGAGGGTCTTCTGGGGGTTCTGCCGCAGCAGTGGCCGCTGGAGAATGCGTGGTGAGTTTGGGTTCGGATACTGGGGGATCGATCCGCCAACCTGCTTCTTTTTGCGGTTTGGTGGGCCTGAAACCGACTTACGGGTTAGTTTCTCGCTACGGTTTGGTGGCCTATGCTTCTTCTCTCGATCAAATCGGGCCCTTTGGCCGGACTGTTGAGGATGCGGCGATTTGTTGGGGGCCGTCGCCGGTTACGACAAGAGAGATTCTACGAGTCTGAATGTTCCAATTCCTGACTACGCCCAAGCTTTGAGACCGAGTTTGCGACCGAAGGGTCAGATTAGAATTGGTGTAATTAAAGAAACTTTTGGTGTAGGGTTGGACTCGGGGGTTAAAGACGCTGTTACTAAGGCGATCGAGCAATTTCAACAATTGGGCGCAGAAATTCAAGTCATTTCTTGTCCCCGGTTCCGCTACGGTTTGCCCACTTACTACATCATTGCTCCCTCGGAAGCTTCGGCAAATTTGGCGCGATATGATGGAGTCAAGTACGGTTTCCGCTCTCCAGACCCCGATAATCTTTTGGATATGTATGCCAAAACTCGGTCTCAAGGGTTCGGTGCGGAAGTTAAACGCCGGATTGCGATCGGCACTTACGTTTTGTCGGCTGGATATTACGACGCCTATTATCTAAAAGCTCAAAAAGTTCGGACTTTGATTAAAGAAGACTTTGAAAAAGCTTTTTCTCAAGTTGATGTTTTAGTGTGTCCCACAGCTCCTACTACCGCATTTAAAGCAGGCGAAAAATTTAACGATCCCCTGAGTATGTATTTGTCAGATTTAATGACTATTCCGGTGAATCTTGCTGGTTTGCCAGCTTTGAGTTTGCCTTGCGGATTTGATGATAAAGGAATGCCGGTGGGCATACAACTGATTGGTAATCTTTTGCAAGAATCTCGCCTGTTTCAAGTGGCTCACGCTTACGAACAGTCTACGAATTGGCACTTGCGACACCCAGAATTGGATTAATTTTTGAAACTCGGCGGAATACGGCGGCGGAAGTTAGTAATCGATCTTGGCTAATTGTCTGAATTAATCATTTGCCATTAGCTTTTGACTGATATCTAATTTCCCGCGTGCTCTATCTATGAACAAGTTGCTAGTATTCCTTTTGTCTAAATCGCTAATAGCTTTTGGGATAGTTTTGGCGGTCGCTTATTCCGCTGCTTGTGTATTCCTCTTTGTCGCCCAAGGTAAGTTTATCTTTTTTCCCGCGCGCGCGATCGAAACTACGCCAGATGATTTTCAGTGGAGATATCAAGATGTTTGGCTGCCAGTTCCAACTAAAAAAGGCGCGGTGGAAAGCGTGCACGGGTGGTGGATTCCTGCCTCGGAAAATCCCCCCAGCCCCCCCTTAGCAAGGGGTGGATCGAGAAAGGGAGAGTCGCTTCTGGCTACGCCCCAAAGTCAGAGACGGGGAGTTTCTCCCGTTATCCCCCTTAACAAGGGGGGGTTGGGGAGGGTAGTTTTGTACCTGCACGGCAATGCTTCAAATGTGGGAGCAAATGTGGAACACGCTAATCGATTTCATCGGTTAGGTTTGTCGGTATTTGCGATCGATTATCGCGGTTATGGAAAAAGCCAGGGGGATTTTCCGAGTGAATCTCAGGTTTATGAGGATGCTCAACTTGCTTGGGATTATTTGGTGAAACAGCGCGGGATTAACCCAAATCAAATTTATATCTACGGTCATTCTTTGGGAGGGGCGATCGCGATCGATCTGGCAGTGCGCCACCCGGAGGCGGCCGGGTTAATTGTAGAAGGTTCTTTTACTTCGACGCGGGCGATGGTGGATTTCCAAAAAGGCTTGTTTTGGATGTTTCCGATCGATTTTTTGCTGACACAGCGATTTGATTCTCTTTCAAAAGTCGATCGCCTGCAAATGCCCGTGCTATTTATTCACGGCACTGCTGACAGTGTAGTTCCAGCCCAAATGAGCAAAAAACTGTTTGATGCAGCACCTGAACCCAAACAGCTTTACATAGTTCCTGATGGAGGTCACACTAATGTGGCACAGATCGGGGGCGCAGAATATCTGCAAATAGTGAGCCAATTTTTAGGTTCTTCAAACTAGATAAAAGCTGTTGGCGGTAACAGGTTCAGTTGGATATCTGTACCGCCTGCTCGCACTTCTTTCTAACAGTACATATCTGAAACAGAGCAGTTATCGCGATGATACTGCTTAGTAGAACCTTAATACATTCAGCCACCAGTCATTCAAGGCATAGCAGTAATTACAGTAATTGTTCGTGCTTATCGCTTGTTCTTTCTTAACTTCGCAGCCTCGCCGAGATATTTTTTGGTTTGGCATCCTGGCACCGCAGAGATTGGCATCTGTGAGATTAGCTTTGTTCAATCTCGCATCCCTCAAGTCGGCCGATCTCAGGTCTGCACCGCTGAGATTTGCACCGCTTAAATCAGCTTCTTTGAGGTCTGCACCGGTGAGATTTGCACCGCTTAAATCGGCATTTCTCAGGTCGGTTCTACTTAGTTTGGCGGCGCTCAAATTACTGCATTTTAAATTAGCCAACTGGAGGGATGCGTCTCGCAGAAAACTCTCGCTGAGGTTGGCATTTTCTAAGTTGGCTCCCCTGATGTCTGCCCTGCTCATGTCGGCTTTGCTGAGGTCGGCGTCGGCCAAAAAGGCGTTTCTCATGTTGGCGTTGTTTAAATTAGCTTCCATTAAGTCAGCCGCAGTCAAGTCGGCATCAACTAAGTCTGCCCTGCTGAGAGTGGCGCGGCTTAAGGAAGCGCCAAACAAATCTGCACGGCTTAAGGAAGCGCCAAATAAGTCGCATCCGGGACATCCTCTTGTTTGTAGCAGCCGCTTGACTAGAGACGGGTTTTGAGCTTGTAAGGGAACTGCTGCGCAAAATGGGAGTAACAGTATCGCAGCAGTCAGAATTTTCAGTTTGATTTTGGTCATAGTCTGGGTAAGTCCTGTAACTGCCTTTCATCACCGATTTGTCTGCTGGACTTACGCGCGGGGGACCAAAAACCCGGTTTCCTCGTTAATTCCTCGCTGTCAAACCCAGTATTCTTAGCAGAAGCCGGGTTGTTTGCGCAAGTCCTAGTCTAGTGGATTGACGCGGCTCGACGGTGTAAGGTTCGATCGCACTCACGGATATTACTTACGCGTTGGGAATGAAAGCCCGCACATCAAGGCTCCCTTGCAGCGAACGGCGAACCGCCGGAGCCGCTGAATGCCAGGGATTATGGAGCTTGCGACGGCTGCAGCAAGTGGCTGACTCCGACAGCGGATAAGTATTTGTAATCGATGCAGTTGAATTTACCTGCAGAGGGCGATCGTTCTCCGTACAGGCGATAGGTAAATAAGCCAATTGGCTTAGACTCTTAAGACATATTGCTGATGCGCTGCCTTCTCTAAAAAAGATAGCATTTTTGTGTGATCCCCGAAATAATACCGAGCAAGCAAGTATAAAAAAAATACCAAATGTCTCGGCGGGTGAGAAAATAGGGTACACCTAATACTTTCAGACGAGGAAAATAGATGTCGAACAGTACAGATCAACTTGCAGAAGGTGGCAGGGGGATCAAACTCCTGTGGCAGATTGCAGACGAGCTCAGTTATACCCGGACTATCGACAATCGAAATTGTTTGTCGCTGAGCAAAAATTACGAAGTAGAAGGTCGAAATCGATCCCAAAATATAAAAAAAGCTAGCGTTTTAGAGGGGTTAATGAATTTATTAAACACCTGGGATTGGCAGACTGAAACACAGCAGCAAGAAGAGCTGCATGAAAGTTGTGTTCAACACATTAGCCTGCAAGTCAACACAGATGTCAATGCTTTAACTCGAGTTTTGTTGTGGTTTGAGCAGTTGAAAGATTTATCGCTCCCCAATGAGGTTTGGTGTAAGTTTCAGTTGGCGTTGGCTGAAGGTTTCACTAATGCAGTTCGCCACGCTCACAAAAATTTGCCAGTAGAAACTCCTGTTCAACTGGAAATTAGGGTGTTTAACGGACGGTTGGAACTCAAAGTTTGGGATTGCGGGCCGTGTTTTGATTTTGATGCTAAGCTAAAGGAAATTAGGGCAGCAGATAGAAATAACGGCTTGGATTTAGAGGTTTTGAACGATGCTTGCTTGATGCCTAGCAGACAGAAAACTTTGGAACCGTCTCTATTTCTAATTGCTGGGTAGCTTTGGCGAAAGGGACAATTAACAAACTGTTACCGTTAAAAATGTGTTATCCTAAAAACGGTGTTAGGGGAAAAGTTACGGGTTTTGTCTCCGCGTGGGTGAGGGGTTTTGAATACTGCCGACCTGCTGCGGGTTTGGTTAAGAGCTATGGTCTTGGGTGACTCTACAGCGGTTCGATACAAACGGGTGTATCTGTCTAATTAAATATTAAAAACTCAAAATCAAAAGTTAAAAATTATTCACACTAATTTTTGATCTTTTAATTTATCATAGTATCTGGTCGCTCACCAATTACTAATGATTTCCAAAGAAACTTTATTTGTTCTGTCTCTATTTCCCTACTTGGGATTTCTCTGGTTTTTGACTCGCTCCAGAAAAACACCCCGTTTAGCTCTGATGGGGTTTTACGGGACTCTCGTTTTTGTAGCGGTGACGATTCCCGCCGCAATTTACGCAAAAGTTGCCTACAACGAGTCACTAGCAAATGTCGATTGGCTGCACGGTTCTGCGGAACTATTCTTAACACTTGCCAATATTTTATTAGTTTTAGGCTTTAGAGAAGCGGTGATTAAAGCCAAAGCATCCTCACAGAAGGGCGGCGAGGAGCAAGGGTGTCTTTTAGATGGGGGAGAATAGCCGGGCTCACCTCAGTTTGGTATTTACTCTCCGCATAAATGCTCCAGAATAGCCGTAGTTAAGAGTTAACTGTTAACATACCAGTTTGCGATCGGCCAACCTGCAAAATTTTAGGAACGCATTACAATATATGGAAACTCACATCAAGCACTTCTAGTGTCCTCACCTTGGTTTCTTGCCACGGGCTCAACCTGAGAGCCGAGATTTTGGGTTAAGAAAGCCAGTTTCTCAGGTATTATCGAGAATGGTGCTCTGGGCGTGAGTGGAAACAGACTACCATGTTGCTAAGTTTAGCTGTAGTGGGAATCTCCAGGCCGGAAAAAAGATGAGCTATTGCCTCAATCCCCATTGCCAAAAGCCGCAGAATGCTGACTCAACCAATTTTTGTCTGGCGTGCGGCTCTAAATTGCTACTGAAAGAGCGTTACCGCGCCATTCAACCTATCGGTGAAGGAACATTTGGCAGAACTTTTTTAGCTGTCGATGAAGATAGGTTGAAAACTCGCTGCGCCATCAAACAATTTTTCCCCCAAGTTCAAGAAAAGGCCGAATTAGAAAAGGCAACTGCACTGTTCAAACAAGAAGCTCACCGACTGCACGAACTCGGAGAACACCCGCAGATTCCAAGTTTGCTGGCTTCTTTTGAACAAGCCAAACGTCTGTATCTTGTGGAAGAGTTAATCGAGGGAAATAATTTGTTTCAGGAGTTGCAGCAGCGGGGAGCTTTTAGCGAGGAACAGATTTGGGAATTGTTGATCAATTTGTTGCCTGTTTTGCAATTTGTTCACGAGCAGCAGGTGATTCATCGGGATATTAAGCCGGAAAATATTGTGCGGAGAACTCCCCAAACCTTGTGGGCGGCGGCGGGATATGGCAGCTCAACTCCTGGTAAAGAAAAACGAGGGGCAAATTTTCCTCAATCTTCTGGTGGTATGAAAGGGCTAATTGTCGCTGAATCTCCTGCTGTACAGGGGAAGGCTAGGGGGGGTCAGTTTGTGCTAGTAGATTTTGGAGTTGCTAAGCACATTACCGGTCTTTCTGAGGCGCAAACTGGGACGATAACTGGAACTGCTGGTTATGCGCCCATCGAACAAATTCGCAGCGGCAAGGCGTATCCGGCGAGCGACCTTTACAGTTTGGGCGTTACCTGCATTCACCTGCTAACTGGGGCGGTATTGAAGGATTTGTTCGATGCTTTGGAATGCAAATGGATTTGGCGATCGCACTTGGCGCAAAAAGGCATAAAAGTCAGCCAAAAATTAACCACTATTTTAAATAAATTGCTCAAAGATTCGGTACGAGAGCGATATCAATCCGCTGCTGAAGTGTTGCAAGACTTGGTAAATTTTGGGCAATATCCCCGCTCTCAAATCAGTTATAATTCGCCAACAAAAATAGCTATTAATTCGCCAGTAACTAACTCGCAGCCCAATACAGCAACCGCCGTCTCGGCCGCGCCGCCCCAGAAGATTCATGTTGCGCCATCCGCTAACAATCCGACATTATTGCCGTCTAATAACTGGCGGTGCGATCGCATTCTCCACGGTCATTCAGCCCAGGTTAATGCTGTGGTTATTAATCCTCAAGGTAATATTCTCGCTAGCGCCAGCGACGATAAAACAATTAAGCTGTGGGATCTGCAAACAGGTGAATTCATCCATACTTTTTTCGGCCATTCCGCAACGGTTGATGCTGTGGCAATCAGCCCAGACGGGAGAATGATGGTTAGCGGCAGTTTTGACAGAAAAGTCATTGAGTGGAAGCTGGATAAAAAGGCGATGATTCGCGAATTTTACAGCGATTTTGGTTCGCCGTACAGTCACCGGTACGGCCCCGTGTACTCGGTGGCTTTTAGTTGCGACTCTGGAGCGATCGCGAGTGCTAGCGGCGACAAGAGTATTAAATTGTGGAACCAGCGCAACGGAGCATTGGTTCAAAAACTTTCGGGACATTCTGATAAGGTTTTATCTGTTAGTTTTCGCCCTCAAAGTATGATGCTTGCCAGCGGCAGTGCTGACACAACTATCAAGATTTGGCGTGTAGGTATTGGGGAGAGTGTACGGACTTTTTTCGGTCATTCAGATTGGGTTTATGCGATCGCATTTAGTCAAGACGGCAAGATGATTGTCAGTGGAAGTGCCGACGCTACTGTTAAATTGTGGAATGCCGATACAGGGGAATTGATTAATACTTTGAGGGGGCATTCTGATGCGGTGATTTCGGTGGCGATTAGTCCGGATCGCGAAACTATGGCTAGCGGCAGTCGAGACGGTACGGTTAAACTCTGGAAGCTGGAAACAGGAGAATGTTTGTGCTCTCTTGCTGGGTGCAATCCGGTGGCTTTTAGTCCTGACGGTCAAACTTTAGTCACCGGTGGGGCTGGCGGCGAAGTGTTAATTTGGCGGGCGTCTGTTTAGTTGGGCGAGATAAGTGAGATACTTGTGAAGGCGATCGGTGTCAGTGTCAAGTAAACTACTGGCCCAAGAATGTACATTAAGTTGCGATCGCATTTCTCGAAACACCGCAGCATCCCCGCGATTGTCTAGATGAAAAACCCAAGCATCAAATTTAGCCGACTTAAGACGGCTAACAGTTCCCTCGCCATCTTGCACCCACAATTGACGGTTAATGCGAAAGGGTTGACAGGAATATTCGCCGACAACAATTCCCCCCACAGAAACGCTAGCATCTTCTCCCCCATAGGAAAGTTCTTCCAAAAGGGCTTTGAGGTCATTGAGTTTTTCCCCGTCTTGTACTTGCTGCAGTGTAAGCTTGACAATCACCATTTCTAAAACTTCCACAGGTTTTGTCGATCGTACAACGTTGACTGGTTCCGCCGACCAATAGTTATTTATTTCCGGTTCCGTCCTCTCGACTTCCTCCGTAACTTGTACTGTTTCAACCGGCTTTGCAGTGTCTACAATTATCTGAATTTCCTCCCCATCTTTCTCAATTTTTCCACTAATCTGTAAGATAGCATTCTCTACAATGTAAGGTTTCACTTGTTCGTAAGCCTTGGGGAACACAACAGCTTTTATTTGATGTGTCAAATCTTCTAATTGCAAAATAGCCATCGCATCGCCTTTTTTAGTCACTACCATTTTGATAGCGCTGAGCATGACAATAACTGATACTTTTCCCTTTTTATCTGCTAACTGTTCCAGAGTCACCACATCGGGGTCTGGGTTTACTTGCATGAGAAACTTTAGGGGATGTTCTGACACATAAAAGCCAAGCAGTTCTTTTTCTAAACGCAATTTTTCTTGGTTGTCATAATCTTTTATTAATTTAGATTTAGGTGCAGACTCATAGGTATTGACCGACTTACCAAAGCTATTCGCACCTAACAAGTCAAAAAGATTACCTTGGCCGCTTTCTCGGTCTCTTTTGCGCTCTTGCGCCCATTTAATCACCCCTTCGAGGTCGTGTACTAATTGATTGCGGTTGTTTTCAATTTTATCAAAAGCACCGCATTGAATTAATGCTTCTAAAGCGCGGCGGTTGACAGAATGGAGATTTACGCGATCGCACAAATCAGCCAACGATTTAAACTTACCCCCTTCTTTACGCGCCGCCAAAATATTTTCAATTGCCGCTTCTCCCACATTTTTAACAGCCGAAATTCCAAACAAAATTTTATCTTTTGCAGAGCCAGTCATCTGTTTCGGCATCGGTGTAAAAGTAAGTTCCGAGCTATTAACATCTGGCGGCTCAACCTCAATACCCAGCTTGAGACAATTGGCAATATATTTCTGTACTTTATCCTGATCGCCCCTGTTAGCAGTCAGCAGTGCAGCCATGTATTCTAAAGGATAATTCGCCTTTAAATATGCCGTTTGATACGTGATATAGGCATAAGCCATTGAATGGGATTTATTAAAACAGTATTCAGCGAATTGCAGCATCTGCGCGAACAGTTTATCAGCAATTCTTTGACTGACTCCATTCTTAGTTGCCCCGTCGATAAACGTTTCTTTTTGCTTCTGCATTTCATCAGCTTTCTTCTTGCCCATTGCGCGGCGCAGCAAGTCAGCTTGACCCAAAGAATAGCCCGCCAAATCTTGAGCCATCCGCATAATTTGCTCTTGAAAGCAAAGCGTTCCGTAAGTCTCTTTTAAAATCGGTTCTAGTAGCGGATGATCGTACTCAACTGTTTTACCGTGCTTGCAGTCAATAAACTGAGGAATCAAACCTGCATCCAACGGCCCGGGTCGGTAAAGTGCCAAAATAGAAGAAATATCATCCAGACAGGAAGGTTTGAGTTTTTTCACTACATCCAGCATTCCAGAGGATTCTAACTGAAAAATACCTTCTAAATCTCCTCTTTCTAAAAGTCTATATGTTTTATCTACATCATCTGGTAACTTTTTGATTCGGCCAAAAGTCTCTTGAGCTCGGCGCTCTATATCAGAAGGTAGCATTTCTGGATCGACAATTAGATTTTGGGTTTGCTTAATATAATCAACAGTTTTCTGGAGGGTTGTTAAATTTTTCAATCCCAAAAAGTCCATTTTTAGCAGCCCCAAAAATTCCAAATCTTCCATGAAATATTGGGTAATCACAGCACCCTCATTATTCTTTTGCAGCGGTACAATTTCATCCAACGGCTCTGAAGAAATTACCACACCTGCTGCATGAACGCCATAGGTTTTGTTAGTTCCTTCAATGCGAATTGCCATGTCAATCCACTGACGAACTGGGACTTCTGTCCCTGTTTCTTCATTAATGCAAATTGTCTTTTCATAGTTTTCTTTAAATTCCTGTGCAGGTGTTTCATCGGAAATCATCACTTTAAGTTTTTCCGGTTTTCCCCGGGACACGGGAATTAATTTTGCCATTTCGTCTGCTTTTTTGTAGGGAATACCTAACACTCTGGCAACATCTTTCAAGACAGCTTTTGATGTCATTCTGTTGAAAGTAATAATTTGCGCTACGCGATCGCTACCATACTTTTCAGTAACGTATTTAATCATGTCGTCCCGTCTTTCTATGCAGAAATCGCTATCAATATCTGGCATGGATTTCCGTTCGGGATTGAGAAATCGCTCGAATAGTAGT
>JAICRN010000367.1 GCA_025937335.1 Microcoleus sp. TY_ISSM_2_bin.22 | reverse complement strand
GGGTTCTTAAAATTTGCATGGCTGCCAGCTTATATGGATCTGTCATCAGTGGCAAATTATCTAAATCGTCAAGATTTGGTAAATCAATTATCAACTCATTGTCTAAGTCTATTGTTAGTAAAGAAATTGATAGTTGTTCTAACACTTCTAACCCAATATCTACTGCCGCGATCATTTCTATTTGCTGAGCTATATGAATTTGCATTTTTAATTCATAAATTTTCACCTGTTCGAGTAGATTGTTGGCGGCGGTAAGCGCTAACTCAGCTAATTTTAATGACCCCTCAAAGTTCAGGTTTAAATATTCAGCTTCGGCAGTAGCGATGTAAATATTGAGAGTCAATTCATACTGATTTTGCCAACTGTCTGTCGTCAGTAACCCCATCGCCGTTTGTAAATAGACTGTTGCGGCAGCATAAGCGTTAGAAGTTTTGGCTTTCCGCCCTGTCACTAGGTTTAATTCGGCTAATTTTTGGCGATCGCTCGGTTCAGTGATTAAATCTTTACCCTGATTTAAGTGCCTGACAATCTCAAATAGTTTTTCATCTTGCTCTATGTCTGAGGAATTTTGTAGTAACAATTGTCCGATTTGGAGATGAGTTGCTTGCTTTTTATCATCAGGAATGAGGAAATAAGCAGCTTGTTGGACGCGATCGTGTAAAAATCGATAAGTTGGATTAGCTGAAGCCTTGAAAACTTCATCACTCTCCGATTCTGTAAAGAACTTATAGATTTTGCTCGTGGGAATTACCAAACCTTCCTGCAATGCTTTCCATAAAGCCGTAGCGGTCATTCCAGCAGATTTCTCACTGACAATTACTAAGGTATTCAAATCAAACTGCGATCCTATACAAGCAGCTAATGTGAGAACATCCTGAGTTTCTCTGGGCAACTTCTGCAATTGCAATGCCATGAACTCAACGACATCATCAGTGATAGCTAAGGCTTTGACTTGGGCAATATCACACTGCCAATGCCGAATATCCCAGTTAAAGCTAATGAGCTTCTCGTCATGTAAGGCTTTGAGAAACTGAGTGGCAAAAAAAGGATTTCCCTGAGTTTTTTGATATACTAATTTTGTCAAAGGTTGGGCAAGAGATGATTCGCAATTCAGCGTAGCCGCCACCAACAAATTCATATCTGGTTCGCTTAACGCTTCCAAAGTAATCGTATTAACTGTTGCCCCTGTTTTAAGTATCTCATCCACTGTTAAGATAAATGGATGCACGGGCGAAACTTCATTATCTCGATAAGCGCCCAATACTAATAAATATCCTGTCTCCATCATCAATAATTGTAGCAAATTCAGGGAGGCTGAATCCGCCCATTGCAAGTCATCCAAAAACATCACTAAAGGATGTTCTTTGCTCGTGAAAACTTGCACGAATTTCTGCATTAGCAGATTAAAGCGATTTTGGGCGGCACTTCCTGACAATTCTGTTGCAGGAAGTTGAGCGCCAATTATACGTTCTAACTCAGGAATCACGTCAATCAAGACTTGTCCGCTGTCTCCCACTGCTGCTAAAATCTGGGTTTTCCATGTTTGCAGTTGGGTATCCGATTCTGATAGCAATTGACCCATTAAGTCGCAGAAGGCTTGCACAAAGGCACTGAAGGGAATGTTGCGTTGAAATTGATCGTATTTGCCTTTGATAAAATAACCGCGCTGACGGACAATTGGTTTATGAACTTCATTGACAACGGCGGTTTTCCCAATTCCCGAAAAACCTGCTACTAGCATCATTTCTGTTGCTCCCAGGCTGACTCGCTCAAAGGCAGCTAATAGTCGATCGACTTCTTTTTCTCTACCGTATAGCTTTTCGGGGATAGTAAAGCGATCGCTAATATCTCGCTTTCCGAGTTCAAAATATTCTATCTTGGCTGTTTTTTGTAACTGAACTAAACAAATCTCTAAATCGTGCTTGAGTCCTAATGCACTTTGATAGCGTTTTTCGGCATTTTTTGCCATTAGCTTACTGACAATTTTCGCTAAAATTAGGGGTATCTCTGGATTAATTTGATGGATCGGTATCGACTCTTTGGCGAGATGACAATGCACCAATTTCATCGGGTCGTCAGAGATAAATGGCAACTGTCCTGTCAACAATTCATAAAATGTCACACCCAGGGAATAAAAGTCACTACGATAGTCAATGCCTCGATTCATCCGTCCTGTTTGTTCGGGGGAGAGATAGGCTAATGTTCCTTCTAAAATATTCGGATTCTGGATTTCTTGGGTTTCTCGTGGTAGGAGGGATGCAATACTAAAGTCAATTAGTTGAATTTCTTGGGTGTCTGGATTAATGAGAATATTAGCGGGTTTAATATCTTTGTGAATGACTCGGTTTTGGTAGAGATAGTGGATAATGTCTGTTAGTTGTATGGCGAGTTGAAGAAATTCTGCTAAAGGTAAAGCTTGAGATGGTTGGGTGTGATTTCTTGCTGTTTTGAGATAAGTAGATAGCGAGACTCCGCCAAAGTCCTCCATTACTAGGGCATAGCTATTGTGGTAGACTTCCAGCGTCAGGGGTTTGACGATGTGAGGGAAGTCGAGATTTTTGGCAATGGTATATTGGTTGCGAAAATGGACGAGCTCGTTGAAGGTGGGGTATTCGTTTCGCAGCAGTTTGATAACGACTGGGTATTGGTCACGGGTACGGATGCCTCGATAGACTAGGGTACGTGTACCTACATAAAGTTGCTCTGTAATCTCATAACCTGACAAATTTGCGATCGCATCCATAACTGGTTGACCCTTGATTATAAAACAGTTAAATTAAAACCTTCTATTCCATTGTATTTTATTATTTGACAAAGATAGCGATCGCAAACTCTGCACCTTCACGAGGGACAGAATTAACTGTAATTTTTCCCCCATTTTTATCAATTATTATTTGACCGAAAGCAACTTGGTCACAAGCCGCCGGATTCATCCGTTTACCTGTGAAAAAAGCTGCGCCTCCCGATCGCAAGCCCCGGACTCATCCGTGCGAGCAATCTCAAATCTCAAATCGCATGACGTGCGATCGCTAATCCTAAACGAGTCCTTTCTCTACTCCGCACTATTTGCGCTATGTATAGTATAGTTGTCTAATGTGGTAATGGTATCATAAAACAATTATTTGTATTTTTTAACCGCAAATATACGCAGATAAACCAGGATATAAACTTGATACTATCTGCGTACATTAGCCTGCATCTGCGGTTGTATTATACTTTATTCCCCGTAGTGGCCGCCGACAACCTTACCCCGAAACACAACATAATTGTAGATGTTGTAAAAAATCATAATCGGGATCAGAAAGCCGATGAATACAATCATAAATACCAGGGCGCTGGGCGAAGCAGCGGCTTGGTAAATCGTGATTTGGGAGGGAATAATGTAGGGAAAAACAATCAATCCCAAGCCGATGAAAGTAAGCAAAAAAATCAAAATCGTCCAGATAAACGGCGTTCGTTCTTCTTTGCTGGCGAGACTTTTCAGCAGCAGTCCCACCAACAGCACTCCCAACAAAGGAATCGTGGCAAAGACATAAACTAGCGGTTTATCGAACAACCGGGCTCTAGCACTTTCGTAAAAAATCGGAGTGGCGATCGTAATTAAAATCGCTCCGACTAAAGTTGTCACCGCCGCAATTTTAGCCGTGCGATAGTGATTTGTTTGCAGTTCGCCCTCCGTTTTCATAATTAGATAGGTTGAACCGATCAAAACATAGCCTTGAATCAGCGTCAAAGCAACCAAGATCGATCGCCAATCCAACCAATCCCAAGTAGAACCTACAAAGTGACCGGCTTCATCAACCGCAATGCCTTCGAGCACCGCACCGAGGGCAAATCCTTGAGCTAAAGCTGCTAAAAAACTGCCAGCACCAAAGGCATAATTCCAGAATAATTTGCGATTAGAATGCTCGCGAAACTCAAAGGCGACAGCCCGAAATATCAAACCAAAAAGCATCATGCAAATCGGTATGTACAGCGCTGTCAAAATCGTGCCGTAAGCGAGGGGAAATGCGCCAAATAAAGCGCCTCCCATCAACACCAGCCAAGTTTCGTTCGCGTCCCAAACGTTACCCAAACTCGTCATTAAAATGCCCCTGCGTTCCTCGTCGTCAGCAGTCAGAGACAGGATTCCTACTCCTAAGTCAAAACCGTCTAGCATGACATATAGCAGGAGAAACAAAGCCAAAACTACAAACCAAACTTGTGGGAGAAAATGCTCCAAAGCTTGCATAAAATCTCCTATTGTTGTGCTTCTACCGGACGTTGATCGGGAATGTGTTGTGCGGGTTGACTTTCGATTGCAGGTTCATTGTCTAAACCTGGCACAGGCAGACTTAAATTAGGCCCTTGGCGGATAATTCTGCTGCCAAAATACAAGGCACAAACAAACAAAAAGCTGTAAACAACGGCAAAGAAACTGAGAGAAGTTAAAACATTGCTGGCGGGGATGTTTGACACCGCATCAGCAGTGCGAATTTGCCCGTATAAAGCCCAAGGTTGCCTGCCGACACAGCGGACAATCCAACCCGATTCTACAGCAATATATCCTAGGGGAGCAGCTAATACCCAAGCGCGCATCAGCCAAGGTTGACTGCTAATATTTTCAGCAGAAAGTTTGCCCCGCATCCACTGAATTATACTGAACAGCATCAGTCCTAAAAAGAAGAATCCTATGCCGGACATGATGCGGAAACAATAGTAGATTAAACCCACCATCCGGGGTCTATCTTCTGGCTTCCATTCCTTCAATCCGAGTACGGGTTCGGAGAGTTTTTGTTTGAATTCCAGCACGTATCCTAAGCCATTGGGAACGCTAATTTCCCAGTCATTTTTTTGGGCTTTTTCATTAGGGAAAGCTAGCAAAGTCCAATCTGCTGACTCTCCCGCTGGTGAAGTTTCCCACTTAGCTTCGATTGCTGCTAATTTAGTGGGTTGATAGTGATAAACTTGTTCGGCGCTCAAATGTCCGATGTATATCTGCAAGGGTGCAACGGCGATTGCTGTTGCTATGGCAATTTTTAAAGACTTGGAAAAAAAGGCTTGGTTGCGCTTATTGAGAATGTACCAAGCGCTAATTCCCCCAATGACAAACAGCGAAGTTTCTAACGTCGCAAAAAACATATGGAGAATGCTGTTTAATGCGAACGGGTTCATAATTGCTTGAAAGTAATCGCTGACAATAAACTTGCCATTGACCATTTCTCCGCCCGCAGGAGTTTGCAGCCAAGAGTTAGCGACTAAAATCCAGACGGTTGATAGGTTAGCGCCGAAGGCTACCATGATTGTAGCGAAATAATGGACGATCGGGTGAACGCGCTCCCAACCAAACAGCATAATTCCTAAAAAGCCGGCTTCTAGCATAAATGCCATTGAAGCTTCAAATCCCAAAATGCTGCCAAAAAAGTCACCAACAGCTTCAGAAAATGGTGCCCAGTTTGTGCCGAATTGAAATTCCATCGGAATTCCAGAAGCTACTCCTATTCCGAAGTTGAGGACGTATAGTTTAGACCAAAAACGAGCGTGATGGTAGTAGTCTGGATTGCGAGTTTTCAGCCACATTCCTTCAACAATTACCAGATAAATTCCCATTCCCGTAGTCAGAACTGGCCACAGCATATGGAATATAGCGGTTAGCGCAAATTGCATCCGTGATAGCGCCACGGTGTTAGATAAGATATCCATCGTTATATCCTTGGGTCAGCTCAAGAGAGGTTAGCTTGCACAAATTCCATAATGGACACTGACAAGGTAACGCAGAAATTTACTTAGTGCAGAATGTACGGACTTATCTTTATTAAAAATTAAGATTTGCTGTTTGAAGGAAGAAGAAGAGCGCAATAAAATCAAGGCTTTCAGCAATTAAGCACGTCATACCCCTCTTGGCAGTTGCTATAACAATGCTCGAATCATTTGTGAATTTTTTACTCCCTCCCCTTTGTAATGGGAAGATTGGGGTGGGGTAAAAATTTT
>JAICRN010000469.1 GCA_025937335.1 Microcoleus sp. TY_ISSM_2_bin.22 | reverse complement strand
CTGTTAATCCCGACACCGATTTAGATTTGCTGTTGAATTCCGATTTGGTAGTTGCTACTGCCAGCACAGGCATTTGTAGCGCTCGATAGAGCCGATACTTGGAAATTTCCTCAAACCCCTCGCCTTGCTGGAGAGGGGCTTTAATGTGTGTATTTTACCTCGCTACAGGTGCATCTAATCAAATAATTAGCCAGGGATTTTCTTTAAGTGTGAGTTCCTACGGACATCCCAAGCTTTCGCGGGTAGAAACTCCCGTCACGGGATTAACACCATCTGCTTTCTCGCACAGGAGAGTAACTTGATAAGCGTCGATAATCGCGTCAGTAAAATCAGCACCGGAAATTGCAGCATCAAAAAACCGAGTTCGAGTCATAATTGCCTCAGAAAAATTAGCATTCGTCAAATTAGCGCCGTCGAATGTAACTCTATCCGCCAAAGCACCGGAGAGGTTGGCACCTGACAAGTTGGCATTCAGCAAAACTCCCTTAGTCAAAATCGCATTAGTTAAATCAGCACCTTGAAAATTTGTTCCCCGCATTTCCGCAGCGACAAATGTTCCCCCCGCTAAATCCGAGTTGGAAAAATCGCGATCGGACAAATTAATATTTGTGTAATTAATATTTGTTTTCGGCAGGGCAAATGCCGGAGTAGCACTCAGCAGCACCCACGCACAAGCCAACACTAAACTTAAAACCAGGCTCAGGAAAATTCGGAAAACACTTTTCACAGATATTGCACTCATGGTAATTGACTCATGATTAATTAAAATCGCTTTACCCAATCCTCGCCGACGCGAAGTGTCAAGTCAGAATTTATTTCACCGGTAGAAGATGCTTCAATTTTACCGCCGCCTAACTCTTTTTGCAGTAGATTCGCTGCCTCTAAATCGCCTTGCTGAACAATAATTTGACTTTGACGCTCCTTCTGGGGCGAATCCTGCACTACAGATACATTAAAAAAGCCCTTGTTTGTGAGAAATTCAGCAACGGTTTTCGCGGCAGTCGGTTTGTTAGAAGCGTTTTGGACGGCTATTTTGAGGTTTTTGGGCAAAACGGACTCGGCGGGATTGCGAAATCGTCCTTGTGCAAAATCCGGCACGCTCTGGTTGAAATATTGTGTCATAATGCGATCGAGCCCGATCGCATCTACAATCCAATAACTCCTCAAATCCCCTTGTTCTGAACTAGAACGTCCAGGCAACATTACCATTTTAAAATTATCTCCCTCCAATTGCAAACCGAAATTTGCCAGCGTCAATATTTCCTCATAATTTAAGTTTGTATCCACGTATTTTTGCATCAATCGAACAATTTGTGGCAAGCGTACCAATACTGATGGACTTGTGAGGCGGTTCCGAATAGCTTGAATTAAAGATTGCTGCCGCTGAATGCGGCCGATATCTCCTAAATCATCGTTGCGAAATCGAGCAAATTGTTCTGCTTGTTCTCCGTTGAGAGTTTGCCATCCCTTGGCTAAGTTTATTTTGAACTTTTGGGCGGTATCTGTATAGGACATTGCGCGAGGTACAAATACCTCGACTCCGCCCAACAAATCGACTAATTCCCGAAACGCATTGCTGCTGACTCGCACGTATCTTTCAATAGTCGTATTGTTCAGCATACTGCTAACCAATCGCGTCGCCAAAGCCGATCCTCCCCTGGCATTGGCTTCGCTAATTTTGCTAAAGTTAATTCCGGGAACTTCGACTTTAGTATCTCGCGGAACAGAAAGCAAACTAATAGATTTATCTCTAGGATCGAGGTGGAATAAGAGTATTGTATCGCTGCGACCGTTAAACATCTTAGGGCCATTGGCTGCTGCTTCTGGCACGCGGTCAATTCCCAATATCAAGATATTAACTGGCCGCGATAGGCGGTATCCAGAGCGGTTTGAGGATAGATAGTCAAAGCCAGTAGCCTCTAATACTCTATTGATTATTGGCGGTTCCACCGGAGCTAAAAGGGCGGTAATTGCCCCCATTGTGGCAGAGATTGCCGCTGTGAAAACTAGGAAAAATAGCCCCACTATATACAGGAATAACTTAGGCTTTTTTCTAGATGTTTGATCGACTGGTTCAACAAAGTTTCTTTTAAAAATTGACAAGTTTTTCATTGACTTGCTGTTGATTATTGCAGTTTTTCAGCTTTGCAGTAAAACTTGGGCGGTGCTTCTTGAAAGTATTTGAACATAGCCGGACACAACCAGCCTTCGAGATTTTTGGATTCCCACCGATACCAGTTACCGCCGTATTCTTCTTTCAACCACAGCATTTCTGCTTGATATCCGGGAAATGGATTGGCTGAAAATAAAAGTCGGAAACCTTGAGCGGCATTGGGAATGTCTGCGACAAGCGCGTTAATCATTTCGGGGACGCCCTGAACAAATGGTTCTCGGACAAGTCCGACTCGCTCGTCGTCAAAAACCCAGGTGTACTGTTCGCGATAGGGGTAAATTACCATCATGGCATTGGACATGGTATTCGCCTCTTTTGATTTCGTTTGTTTTGTCTGCGAAAATGCAAGTGTTGATACATTATATTCTGTGGCGCGGGAGTTGTGCGCTATCCAATTTGACAACCCTGTTTTAACTTAGGAAATTTTACGGGTTATTTACAAACTTGGGGTGGGGCGGATTTGCGAAATCTATAGCTATAAGGCTTGAGAGCTGTTTTTTTGATTTTTTTTATTTTAGGTAAAGGGAGGTAAAGTAAAAAATGGTTAAATCTTAATAATTGCCGATTTTGCGCTATAATTATGCCTTGTTTTATAACAATTATTACCTAGGTAGTAAGGACGAATAGTCTGTATTCACCAAAACTGTGAAAACTACACCCTAACTACCCACCTCTAACTGTTTGTAGTTAGGTTTTATATTAGTTTTCGGCAATCTCGCTCAAATTCTTGTCAGCTCAACCAGCGCCTTAGTTAAATATTGATACTGGGGCAAAGTATTGTATAACTGAGCCGAAATCCTCACCAACTGTTTACTAGCATTCGGCCAAGGAATCACCGGAACTTCTATTTTAAAAATCTCCCACAGCGCCTCTTGCAAAGGTGGAATTCCTCCCTTTGCAACCTCATCAGACTGAGTGTCTGCCAGTGGCACAACTGCCATCGAACCCACCATTGCATCAGGACAAGGCAGTGGCAAACTTAATTTGTCCGCCAATATTTTTCTACCCGCCAACGCTAAAGTATGATTTTTCGCCATCAATTCCGGCCAGCCGCCGCTCAATAAAGAACCCATAAAATCAATAGCTACAGGCACGCACAAATAGGGACTCGGATCGACAGTTCCCATCCAGTCAAATTCTAATTGAAAGCGCGATTTATCAGCGCGGGGCGAATTAGCACCGTGACTGATCGTAGTTGGGCGAATGGCATTTTGTTTGTCGCGCCGCACGTATAAAAATCCCGCACCTTTCGGCGCGCAGAGCCATTTGTGGCAATTTCCCGTATAGTAAGCCGCGCCAAATTCATCTAAATTCAGTGCTACCATTCCCGGCGCGTGAGCTCCGTCTACCAATACATCTACGCCACGGTTAGCTAACTCGCCAACTAACTGTTTGATGGGAAATATTAAACCTGTTTGGCTCACAACGTGGTCTAATAAGGCTAACTTTGTTTGCGGTGAAACGCACTTAATTATTGCTTCAATAATTTGTTCTGGTGACTCAATTGGAAATGGGACTTCTGCTACTATTACTTTAGCGCCTGTACGCTCGGCTACAAAATTAAGTGTGTTGCGGCAAGCGTTGTATTCCTGATTTGTAGTTAGCAATTCGTCGCCCGGAGAAAAACAGAGCGATCGCAAAACTGCATTTACTCCCGTCGTCGCATTCGGGACAAAAGCCAAGTCATCCTCACTTGCACCGATAAATGCTGCTAGCTGATTTCTTGCATTATCCAACAATGGTTCAAATTCCCGCATTAAAAAGCGCAAAGGTTCTCTTTCCAGTTGTTCCCGAAAAGTGGTTTGCGCTTCCAGTACGGGAATCGGACAGGCCCCAAAAGATCCGTGATTCAGGAAAGTTATATTGCGATCGAGCAACCAATATTCGTTAATCATTAGTAATTAGTCAGTAGTCAGTAGTCAGTAGTCAGTAGTCCTTAGACATCTCCCATAATTATTGTCGAACAGGCAGGATGCCTCTTCAAAACATGCTTTTTAGGAGATGTCTATTAGTCATTAGTCATTAGTCAACAGTCAACCGTTACTCATTTTACCTTTTAATTGCTCAAACTCTTCTAATGTATTGCAATTCGATAACATTACTGATTCTCGTTCCCCTACAGGTAGAGGGATGGCGGGGATTTGATTTAACCACACTTGAAAGGAACGTCCACCTTGGTCAATAAAACTTTGCAAACTGGGCAGAGCTTTTTGGCGGTAGAAGGCGCATAAAGGCTCCCAGCGCGAATTTTGATAAGGCACAACTGCTAAAGTTGATTGGGGAAACTCGCTTAACTGACTTGCCCAGTTTTGAATAATTTGGGCATCCAACAAAGGCAAATCGCAAGCTAACAGTAAAATCCACTCGGCGGCTATTTCTGTCAATCCCTGAGTCAATGCAACCAAGGGCCCGGAACCCGGATTGTACTCTACCAGAAATTGGGATGTTTCGGTTAAGGTCGATCGATAGCGATCGGGCCAAGCAGTCAGAACATAAACTGCCGGCCCTACAACTGCGGCAACTTCCAACACCCGCTGCAATAGGGATTTGCCCTCAATTTCCAGCAAAGCTTTATCCCTACCCATCCGCGAACTTTGACCGCCTGCAAGCACAATTACAGCAATTTGATGATTAGTCATTAGGATAGCGAATTAAATAACTTACAATTTTAATTGTTATTGTGG
>JAICRN010000638.1 GCA_025937335.1 Microcoleus sp. TY_ISSM_2_bin.22 | reverse complement strand
GCGGCCGGCAACAGCCATCGCAGTTTTAAAGTCATGTTTGAAGAGAAAGAGTTTAACGGCTGCAACGAGAAAGCGGCTGAAAAAACGTTATCAACCGCTTTCGAGACGAAGCACCTAGCATCATACAGTCAACTCTTGCCCGCAGCCGTATTTTTTTTATTTTCTTTGAGAGTATTCCATTTCCGGGACTCTCATCAAATCCGGTTCTATTACCCCTTTTTCTTCTAGTCTCGCACAGGCGGACGAAAGTTTGTACTGTCGCGAATTATCTTGGCAGAATCTTGTTGTGTCGGCGCAAATTTTATTCGCCTTAGATAAATTCAAGTTATGCTATGTCCTGATTTCTAGCATCTTCGAGCGAGTCGATCGCGGCTTTGAGAAACACTTTTCCTTTAGCAACCAATCGGCGATCGCTCAAAGGATCGTAAGCTTCCCAATTACCGCTAACTTCGCGATCGCGCCACAAAAACCAGCAGCGGTAGATTTCCCCGCTATCTATATCATCGCACAAAGCCAGCCAATCATCCCCCGTGAGAGCGCTGGCATCTAATGCTACCAATTCAACCCACGCAAGTGCAGTGCAGGCATCGATCGCGTCAGCATCAACGGAGTCAGCAGATTTTGTAGCTATAGGTTGTGGCGAGCAAAGTGTAGACTTCATAATTTCTCCTTAATTAAATTAAATCACTCAAGCAATGAATTTCCCTATTTATGGAACTGACCCGGTACGCCTAGTGGAAAAACTGTGTTTTGATAAATTTCTGGTTCGTCAAATTTACCAGCGGCTGATGCTTCTGTTAAATTATTAAGTGTATTAATTGTAAAAATGGCGGCAGTTCCGAAAGCGGCCATTGCCAGTCTGTGTAAGATTTTGCTCATTTGGCTGCTCCTTTTTTGCTTGGTGTATCTACTCTAAAAATTTAAGTGGTCATTAGCGGCGGAGATTGGGGAGTTAAGAAAAACTTTTTATACTAAAATATATTCAACTGTTGAATCCGTTATCAGGACAGAGTTTGAGGAGTCGATGCCCAAAAAACCTCCCCAAGTAAAATTCCTTAAATTCCGGCTGGCTGATTATCTTCCTTAAAATCGCCTAAAATAGGAACTTAAGGCGTTCAACTTTCTAAATTCGTTCCCCTTTCACTGCAAGCGAAGTGCTCAAGTCAAAACGCGATCGCGGTCGCATTCTCACTGCCTCTGGCTTAAAGAAACTTAACGAGGCGCTCCAAGAATGGTCTGACCGATATAACATTAGAGGTACTCTCACTGAAATCGAGGCCGAGTCTGGCGTCGGTGCCGATACAGTCAGCAAAATTAAGCAGGGTAGAGAAGGTGCGGATTTGAGTAAAATTCGGCAGTTGTTTGCGGCTTTTGAAATGACTCTGGCCAATGGCGACCACCGATCGGCTAAACTTGAGGAACCGGAAAATTTAGACGAGCTGGACAATTTGCAGGCGGGGGAAACAGCCAGCAGCAGAATTGTCAAAGTATTTGTCAGTTATCGCAGCGCCGAACCAGATCGCGAGTTAGGAAAACAGTTGGAAATGGCCTTAAGCGCGATCGGTCATACAGTTTTCACTGCCGAAAATAACATTAGATTGGGAGATAATTGGTTCGAGCGCATTAATCTCTTCCTCCAAGAATGCGATTATTTGCTGCTACTGTTGCCGCCAACAGAAAACCAAAGCGAACTACTAACATATCAAGTTCAGCAAGCAAAAGAACTGCAAGACTCCCGCCCAGACAGAAAACCAATAATTCTCCCCATCCGCGTCGGTTTTCCCCTCAACGCGCCTCTAAATCACGACTTGCGCGGCTATCTGTACCGCATCAAACAGAGGGAATGGAAAACTACAGCAGACACTCCAATTATTATCGAAGAAGTTCTGAAATTGCTAGCAGAAACTCCCGCACCCGTCACAGAGGAAACGGAAGATTTAACACAACAACAACTATTAGAAATTAGCAGCGACGAAATACCTCTACCCGCCGCCGAACCAGAATTACCGGGAGGACAAGTCGATGTCGCTTCTCAATTTTATGTAGAACGCCCGCCCATCGAAGAACGCTGCTATCAAACTATTGTGCAGCCCAGCGCCTTAATTAGAATCAAAGCACCGAGACAAATGGGCAAAACTTCTTTGATGGCAAGAATTTTGCATCACGGAGCCCGTCAAGGCTATTGCACCGTGCCGCTAACTTTTCAGTTAGTGGATAAAGGCGTGTTTGCCAACTTAGATAAATTCTTAAAGTGGTTTTGTGCTTACGTCGGTCGCGAGTTGCACTTACCAAATCAATTAGAAGATTATTGGGACGAGATTTTTGGCAGCAAAGTTAACTGCAAAGATTACTTTGAAAAATACATTTTACCGCAAATCGACAGTCCTTTAATTTTAGGATTAGACGAGATCGATCGCGTTTTCCAATATCCCGACATTGCCGAAGACTTTTTAGGACTGCTGCGGGCGTGGCATGAAGAATCAAAGCGGCGCGACATCTGGAAAAAACTGCGATTAATTGTAGTTCACTCCACCGAAGTTTACATCCCGATGAACATCAATCAGTCGCCTTTCAACGTCGGATTGCCAGTAGATTTGCCAGAATTCAACCATCAGCAAGTACAAGAGTTAGCAGCGAGGCACAACTTGAATTGGTCGGATGCAGAAGTTGAGGAATTGATGGCAATTGTCGGCGGACATCCGTATTTAGTGCGAGTTGCATTATATCACATTTCGCGATCGGGTTTGACACTCGATGAATTAAAAGAAACTGCGATCGCAGATGGGGGAATTTACAGCGACCATTTGCGCCGGCAGTTGTGGAATTTGGAAGAATATCCTGAGTTGGCGCAGGGGATGAGAGAGATTGCAGCGGCGGATTCTCCGGTGCAGTTAAAAGCGATGCAGGCTTTTAAATTAGACAGTTTGGGGTTAGTGAAATTGCAGGGTAACGAGTGCGTGCCGAGGTGCGAACTGTACCGGCAATATTTTCAATCGCACTTAAGCGCGATCGTCTAAGTTCGATCGCTCTGCTATCCTATAATTCCAGATATGGTAGGGGCTGGTAAACCAGCCAATAATTGCCTAAAATGAACAATCTCATAAACCCGCCCCCACCAAACGACAAATCACAATCTACCTCTTTTTAGATTAAAACAGCCCATGAACGATATTTTTTTGATAACATCCGATAATTGGCTAGACTGGATAACCGTGTTTGGTTATCTAGCGTTTACAGCTTTCATTGCATGGCGCGTGTTCACCACAAAGTAGGTAGATGTTAAAATTAGGTAAAATCATAACTAAATTAACTCCCGCATACTGTTATGTCGCCCGTCGAAAGTGTCGCAGCAATTCCGAACGATCTGATTTTGCGCTTGAGCATGGAGCAGT
>JAICRN010000782.1 GCA_025937335.1 Microcoleus sp. TY_ISSM_2_bin.22 | reverse complement strand
TCGCTGTTACGAAAATTGATTTTATCGGCAGAGCAATATTTCCTACAGGTTCTCCGTTTCAGGGGACGGAAATTGGCGGACTTTCGGGCATTACTTATGATGCCGAGAAACAAGTTCATTATGCCATTTCTGATGACCGCAGCAGCAAGGCTCCGGCGCGCTTCTATTCTCTCAAAATTAACTTGCAATCTGGTAAACTGGAAAAAGAGCAAGTTACTTTTACTGGTGTTACTACTTTATTAGATGAAAACGGCAAAGGTTTTCCTGAATTAAGTTTAGATCCGGAAGGGATAGCTTTTACTGGCAATAGCGTGTTTGTTTCTTCTGAGGGAGATGTCGATCGCCAAATCAATCCTTTTATCAAAGAGTTCTCCCTCGATGGTAAACTCCTGAAAACGCTGCCAATTCCTGACCTATTTTTGCCCGACGACAAGGGCACTAAAGGCGTCCGCAACAATCTCGCTTTTGAAAGTTTAACTTTAACGCCCGATCGCAAATACCTATTCACCGCTACCGAAAATGCCTTGGTTCAAGATGGCGCCGTAGCTTCCCTGGAAACCGGGAACCCGTGCCGGATTTTGCGCTACGATGCGGTGAGCGGCAATCCAGAAGCATCGTTTCTCTACATCACCGAACCGCTACCGGCTGGTGCGAATCCTGTGGGAAAATTAACTAGCAACGGTTTAGTGGATTTGTTGGCGATCGACGATAACCGCTTGCTGAGTTTAGAGCGTGCTTTCTCCCTGGAAACCGGCACAACTATCAGAATTTTTGAGATTTCTCTGGAAAAGGGCGATCGTATTGAAGCACTCGAAAGCCTCAAAAGCCGTCTCAGCGAGGTTTCTCCCGCTCAAAAACGCCTGCTGCTGGATTTGGAAACCCTGAAAATTCCCCTAGACAACATTGAGGGGTTGACATTTGGCCCCGCCCTGGCGGATGCTAGCAGAGGTCTGATTTTGGTGAGCGACAACAACTTCAGTCCCCTGCAAGAGACTCAAATTTTGGGCTTTCAAATAAAAGTTCAAAAAACCTCTTGACAAAAGGTGAAGTTATAGGCATAATAGAAATTGTGCCTGAAAAAACGGCAAAACGAGGGACAGTAGTTCAATTGGTTAGAGCACCGCCCTGTCACGGCGGAAGTTGCGGGTTCGAGCCCCGTCTGTCCCGTTCTCTCGTAAATAGAAAGTTTAAACCTTTCATAAATCTCTTTCTAAATTGAGTTCGTTTGTAGTCAGGACTTCAGTCCTCCTGCGGATTAAAAAGGACTAAAGTCCTGACTGCGAATCTTATGATATTTAGATAGCAGGACATGATTAAGGAGCGGGAAAATATGACCGTTACAACCATTAACCCCTCACCGGAAAAAACTACACAACGGGTAGTATTATCTAATATCAGTTGGCAGACTTACGAAAGCTTATTAGCAGAAGCGGGAGACAAGAGATCCTCGCGATTTTCATATTCTCAAGGAGTCTTAGAAATTCTCATGCCATCCGACTTGCATGAAACTATTAACTGTTTGCTTAAACGGATTGTGACAGCTTTGACTGAGGAGTTGGACTTGAAGATTAAGGGATTTGGTTCAACGACTCTCAACCGTGAAGACTTAGAACAAGGTGCAGAACCGGATTCCTGTTTTTATATCCAAAATGTCGATCGCATTCTAGGGAGAAGGCTTGACATCTCAACCGCTCCTCCCCCAGACTTGGTAATTGAAGTTGATATTACCAGTCCTTCTTCTAATCGATTTGTAGTTTACACACAGCTAGAAATCCCTGAAGTTTGGCGGTATCGGGGACAAACTGTACAAATTTATCAATTGCAAAATCGGGAATATATTACCTGCGATCGCAGTCCGACATTTCCCATCCTTTCTGTAGCAATGCTCAATCAATTCTTGCAGATGGCAGAAACTCAAGATGACAATGCCATAATTCGGTCTTTGCGTCAATGGGCGAACGAGCAGTTGCGATCGCCCGAAAATGAGCAATAATACTAAATTTAATTTAACTAATTCCTTTCTCCCAC
>JAICRN010000639.1 GCA_025937335.1 Microcoleus sp. TY_ISSM_2_bin.22 | reverse complement strand
GCTCATAATTGCTGCTACTTTACCGTTGAAAGCTACCAGCCCCGGTTCCCCAGGCTGCGGGCGAGAGGCCCAGTCGATCGCATTTTTCAAAACTGCGGTAATTGAACTGTTGTATTCCGGGGAAGCTATCAAAAGTCCCTGATGGGCTATCATCAATTCCTTGAATTTGCGAGCATTTTCGGGAAGTCCTTCATTTGCTTCCAAATCTTCGTCGAACAGCGGCATGGGCAAATCTCGCAAATCTACATAGGTTACTTCTGTCCCTGCTAATCTAGCGCCTGTCGCAGCTATTTTTACCAGCATTTTGTTGTAGGATGCTTGGCGGGTACTTCCGGCAAATGCGAGAATTTTTGGTGTGTTACTCACGGGTAGTTATTGATAGTTTGGTAAGGTGCTCTAGACATTTTCTGCGCTTAGTTTAGCATTCCAAGCGAGCGCTGTCTCCCTTCCTTGGATATATCAGTTAAACAAATTAATTTTTAGAAATAATTATGAATGGTCAATTAAATGATTTGGTTGACTGAAAAACTTATCAAAATAATTCTTAATAAACCGTCTCAGGTTTTTGATAAAAAGACCCGGCAGGCGTGACGGAGGAGTATCCCGCGCCTGCCGTGCGGTTTGTTGCAAATATTACCGACCGATGACCGATGACTCAAGTATGCCTGCTCTAATCTATTTCTGGTAATCTGCGATCGGGTGGTTTTCTTTTAGGTCGATCGGGCTATTGAATTTTAGCCGATCGGGTGATGCGGTTTTAGTACCATTTGTGGTTGCTTCCCAACTAGCTATCAATTATTAACAAAACTTACGCGCGGTCTACCAAAAACCCGGTTTATGAGTACATATCTAGCGGTAAAACCTCATATTTGGGCGAGAAACCCGGTTTCTTACCCTGCTGAGGTCATATTGTCAATTTTTGCTCGCCTATTCTGAATGCTTCCAAACAAAGTCAGCAATTGGTTTATCTGCGGACAAAGGAAGATTTTCACTGGAATTAAATAAGACCGATCGCGCTTTTACATTCCCGACACCCAAACGCCTCTCGACGCGGCTGGGAATGCCGTAACCGTAAATAATGTGTCCTTTACCCGCCAACACCACAACTTGATAATCGGGGTTTGCTTTGACAAATTCAGCTATTTTTTCCGCCATAGTTTCGTCCCACAAAACTTGGGCTTGCAAAAATCTTTCAAAAGCCGTACTATTTCCCTGTCCTGCCTTTTGGTGTTGCTGGTAAACTTCTAGCAGCAGTTGCCGGTATTCGGCGTTGTCGGTGCGAATTTCGGATATTGGCGGAATGTGCTTTTTTTCCTCTGCTGTGAGGCTTTCTAAACCTTGACTGGCAACTTTTCTCGTTACTTCGGACGGTGTATTTAAGGCGATGACTGGTAGTTGATTTAATGCGGCAAACCGCAAAATGGGGGCGTAATATTCCCAGGGAAAACGCCACCTGCGATCGTACTCTGTTTGCTCGACTAATTGCTCTTCTGTGAGTTTACCTGCTAAGTAGTTGTCGATCGCGCTTTGAAAGGGACGCTGAAACATTTCTAGGGCGATCGCAATTTTCCGATTTTGCCGCTGCATTTCTCGGATAATCGCCAGTTGAGCTTGGTGGTCTTCCGCGCTATCGTGGGTTTCTCCCAGATACACGACTTTTGCCTTCACCAACTGTTGCAGAATCTCTTGGTTAGTGTAAGTTTGCGGAGGTTGAGGGTTCGCCGTCGTTGAAGCAGCCGCTGCACTGCTGCACAGCATAAAGATGCCGATCGATCAGGCGCACAGTTTGATGAGTTTGGTTGTTTTCATACAGATATTATGCCGTTTCTCGCAGCAGCAAGCACAGCCGAACTCTACTATTTTGGCTGAGCAGCTAGAAAGCTCGATGCTTGATTTAACTTCATCATTATCCGTCCTTACTTCTAAAAATGTAAAGTTTAGTTGCAGGTACTTGTGCTTCTAGAAGAAGGTGCTAAATTAATAATATGAAGCGAACAAAAAGCTTCTCTGACAGATACCACATCAAAATCCCACAGCGAAGTTCACAATAAAATCTAAGGAGTAAAACGCTGTTTAATCTCAAATCTGTCTCATTAAAAACCAATAACAGCACCCACCAACAAAGCTGATACTTCCTCAACTAATTAGAGGGGAGCAATGCAAGTGAATCTCAGGATCTATTGCAACTCCGCATCGAAGTTGAAAAAAGAGGAAATCACTCGGTACATATGGCTGGGTGCTGTTGTTGTTGAAAGAGATTTTCGGTTTGTGATGTTTTTTTCTGTAAAGGCAGAGCCTCTATATATCCGTTACCGGGCAGAGCCTGATAACGAGCAAACCCACTCCTATAAGGAGCGGGTTTCACCAACAACTTTTAATTCACATCGACAATATCTATAAACCCGCCCTTGATAGGCGACTTTCTCGAAACTCGCGTCTATTATAGCATTACGGTTTGCGACGATCGCACTTTCACGCTCGAACATAACGCCTGTCAGTGCAGCAAAGAGTTAGAGAAGATCGTGCAGTCGATCGCTCTTGACGGTTATGTATTACTAATGTAGTGTGAGATCGGGGTAGGAAAGCTCGATCGACCGACACTAGCAAACAATATTTAGAAAAAACCTATGCAGCCCATCCGACAAGGCGACGTAATTCTCACCCCCGTACAGCAAATCGAAGGAGAAAAAAAACCTCACCTAACTCTTGCCGAAGGTGAAGTCACCGGACATTCTCACCAGATTATTGAAGGACAAGCTGAACTTTACGAAAAAGACGGAACCCTGTACTTGCGGGTGCTTTCTCCGACAGCTTTATTGAGTCATGAAGAACACCGTGCGATCGCAATTCCCGAGGGTAATTGGATGGTGCGAATTCAGCGCGAATACGAGCCGGAAGGCTGGCGGTATGTCGCAGACTAAGGTTAAAAAACTGACGACTGAACAAGCAGCTTTGATTCCAGTTTATCGGGAAAAGTGGAGGGCGATCGCTTTCGACAGGCTCAATAAATTGCTCGCAAGCTGCCGAAACAATTAAATCGGCTTGCAGTGCGATAATTGGCAAAAAAGCACCGACAATCATTTTTCTCAATCGTATTTGTCAATAACTAGCAGCCACTGAATTAGACATTTGACAGGAATATACCATGTTAAAAATCGATTTATCGGACTATTTTGAGGCAGGCGAGCGCCTTGTAAGAGTTTTTTTGTTAAAAAAGACCTCTCCGAGCACGGGGTTCATTCATGCGTTGCGATGACCGCCAAATGTGCGATCCTCTTCGAGGGCTTTGCGATCGGCTAAAGAAGCAATTCGCTGGGTAAATTGGGATATTGACCCAGAGGAGTTTTCCGTGCAAACCTGAGTAATACCAATTTAAAAAAG
>JAICRN010000247.1 GCA_025937335.1 Microcoleus sp. TY_ISSM_2_bin.22 | reverse complement strand
TTTTAGATTTTAGATTTTAGATTTTAGATTTACTCCACATATGAATCTGGGGGGTTGAACCTTGGTCTAAAATTTTGATCTGGGGTATTCGATCGACCGAAACTGCAACCACTTTTAATTTTCAATTGCTTTGACTAATACCAATACTCCCATCATAGCTCCGGCAATGGGGTAGTGGGTGGCGGAGGCAAATCCGGCTTTGTTGGCGATCGCGACTTGCTGCTGGCCGATCGGGAATTTTTCTAAACTAGGATTAATGTAGGCATATTCTTGAGTCATGCCAAATTGCTGAGCAACGGGCACTACGAGAGTGTCTAGATAAAACTGCTGAAAGCTGCGCATTAGGGAATTGCTGGGGCGGTGGAGGTCGAGAATAGCTGCTTTGGCACCGGGTTTGAGCACGCGGTGCAATTCCTGAAGACTGCGGGGGATGTCAGTCACGTTGCGCAGGCCGTAACCCATTGTGGCGCAGTCGAAGTAATTGTCGGCAAAAGGCAAGTCTAAGGCGTCAGCTTCTACCCAGGAAATGGGACTGCCAGGGGTGAGAAAAGGTCGATCGCGCTTGGCGGCGACGGCCAATTGTTCGGCGGAAAAATCTACTCCAAATACGCAACCGGTCGGCCCTGCTTGTTTGGCCAGCAGCAAAGCTAGATCCCCGCTGCCGCAGCACAAGTCTAAACAAGTATTGCCGGGGCCCGCACTGCTCCATTTCACCGCCATTTGCTTCCAAATCCGGTGTTGCCCAAAGCTCAACCAGTCGTTCAATTGGTTGTAAACTGGTGCAATTCGATTAAATATAGTTTTAATTTGTTCCGCGTTATTAGTCATTTGTCATTTGTGGTTGGTAATTTGTAATTGGTAACTGGTAACTGGTAATTGCTAGTTTGTCATCACGTAAAAATAATTAATCCGTCCATTCATCTCATGCTGTCGCCAGTCATTAATGCTTTTTATTGTTAGCTATCCGCGAGATTTTGTCTTGAATCCTTCGTTTGCTATGATTTTAAACTCAAGACAGAGAGCCGACTAATAACTAATGACTGACAACTAATGACTGATGACCCCGCCCAAAAACAGGTACAAGCTCCCGACAATCGTCGTGGAGATTCCAAAATTTTAGACTTGTGTTCAAGCTCCAAGATTCACTGCGCTGCAAGTAAATCTAAAATCGAAAATCGAAAATCGAAAATCGACTGACTGATGACTAATGACCTTGAAAACTCGTCAGTACCAAAGCAACTTCTTGAGCGGCGAGGTGAACTGTTGTGAGTTCGTCGGGGCGAAGGGAACAAGGTTGCTTCCACTGCATGGAAATCAGGGCGATCGATCGACCTTTGTGAATCACCGGGATAGTCAGGTGAGCTTGAATGCCGGATTTCTGATAGTGCGGCAGGCTCGCTAAGCCTGTGTCGAGCCCAATATTCACAGCACCTTGAATAGTTTGAGAGGTAATTGATTCTCGAACCAGAGGGTCATCTGCCAGCCAATTTTCCACAGTTGAACCAGTGGTGTGAGTGCCTTGGACTGGTATTAAAACATTTCCTTCCACCAGTTGCAAAATGCAAGAGTCCGCCAAAAAATTATCACTTATAGCAGTAGCAATTGGGTCTAAACTTGCTTCCAAACTCGGATAATCCACAGCCGTTTGCATGATTGTTGCTAACAGTTGTATTTGATTTTGGGCGCGATCCAATTCCTCAGTTCGCTGCTTGAGAACTTCATAAGTCTCGGCCGCCTTTTGCACCACCATTTTCAATTCATTCGGGTCCCAAGGCTTGGTGATATACTTGTAAACCTGTCCTGAGTTAATCGCATCCACCAAGTCTTCAATGTCCGTAAAACCAGTCAAGATAATTCTGACAGTATTCGGAAACTGGGGCACGGTTTTGCTCAAAAACTCCGTTCCCTTCATTTCCGGCATCCGCTGGTCGGAAATGATGACGGCGACCTCGCCTTCGATGCCGAGGACTTCCAAGGCGCGAATTCCGCTCTCAGCTTTGAGCACGTTAAAATCTCGTCGGAAAGTGCGGTAGAGTAAATCCAGATTGTCTGGTTCGTCGTCTACTACCAGCATTTTGGGCTTTTTCGGTTTGTGTAGGGTCATGAGCTGGCGTTTAATTTGATCGAGCTCTGAAATGGCATTATCCATAACAATACGATAAACTCCCCTTTGTACATTTAGGCGAGCAACTATTCTGTAACAATAGTCTCATAACTCACTTACTATTAATCTATCGCTCTGCCGCGACACGAGCCTTGCCGGTATCCAATCACACATAACTTAGCGCTAGTTTTTGATTCAATTATGACTGATACACCGCAAGATTCCTCCCCTCGTGCATCTGCACCCTCCACAAATGCTGTGGATGTTGAAAAGTTAATTCGATCGCTCCGCCGAAAAGAAGGCACTTGGGTAGAGTGGGGACACGCCTGCACAGCACTGGTAAAAGCTGGTTACAACTCTCAAAGGATTTTTGAAGAAACTGGTTTTGAACCTATTCAGCAAAATCAAGTGAGCGTCGCAGCCCAAGTTTACACCAGCATGGTAAATGCTGGGGCTTCAGAAGAAGTTCGATCGCACTTCTTGGGAAAAGGTAGCGATATCTTGTACGAGTTTCGGATTCTCTCTCAAATAGAGCGGGCTGGGGCGGCGGCTTTGATGCTAGCACACAATTTGGATGTTGACGATGCTCGCCAAGTTGCTAAAGCGATCAAGGAGTTTTCGCACTTCGGGAGTCTCCCCCAAGGGTTCACAGACACTCCCGGCGATGCTATGGCTTACCAATGCTGGCAATTAGCGAGACAGAAAAGCGATTTGCAAGAGCGATCGCGCCTAATTGCTCGCGGTTTAAAATTAGCTAGCAGCCCAACCGCTAGGGCGCAAATCGAGCAGTTGCTCGTCGATTTTACCGTAGTTCCGAGACGGGAAGCGCCCCGCTTGCCCGTCTACCGACTCGATACCGAGGAACAATTGCCCCGGATTGTCCCGGTTGTGGGCAAATTGCCGCTTTCTACGACAGATTTGCTGGCAGTGCCTTTGCCGGAGGAAATCGAGCCGTTCCGAATGGTAAAATTTTCTGGAGCCGGAGCTTGGGTGGCGATTCCCGGATGGCAGGTAATTTTGAACGCTGAAGATCCGGTGGCGCTTTTGGAAATGAGCGATAGATTGCCCGTACCGCTGCAAGGCAAAGTTGAAGAAGTTTTGATTATTGCCGATCGAGCCCAAAGACAGTGGGATGCTGACAGTTATTTCCTCGCCGATAACGCTGGCAATTTAGAATTGTACTGGTTTGAACAATCCCCAGATATTCCTATTTTGGGGCGAGTTCTGCTGGTGATGCGTCCGAAAAAGATTGTGGATGAAGACTATACCAAAGATGGATGGCAAATTGATGATTAGTCAGTTGTCAGTTGTCAGTTGTCCTTGGTTTTAGAACGGGTTCTCCGGCCGTTCCACAATACATAAATTTTACGTGGGTGGAATGACTGATGACTAATGACTAATGACTACTGACTACTGACTACTGAGGCGGTTTCGGTTCTTGAATTTTCGGAGCAGAATGCTGTTTCTTAAATCGATTATAGCCGTAAACCGCAGCCCCTATTAACAGCAAATAAGGACTGTAAGCCAGCAGCCAAATACCCAAAGCAAACAAACCGAGCGTCAATTCACCCACAGAATGAGTCGCTTTCCCCCAAGTTTCCTGCACCCGCAAACCTAGAGAAGGTTCCGGAGTTTGTTGAGCCGATACTGCTGCTTCTAGAGTTAAGCTAATAGTTGAATAGGCTACTTGATTTCGCAAACTTTTTAACTGAGCGTCAATGCGCTCGATCGACTCCCGAATATTGCTCAACTCTTGAGCAGCTTTAAGCACGTCGCCGACAGAGCCCGATCGCTCCATAATTTTTAACACCATTTCTTCCGATTTGCGGAGGTTCCGCAGTCTAGCCTCATTGTCAACTAATTGATTGGTAACATCCTCAGCCATCAGAGCACGGTTCTCTACAGTTCCGAGTTTTGCCAAAGCCTCTAAAGTAGTTTCTAACCGTTCTTGAGGCACGCGAATCTCCACAGACGCCGTTTGGCGGACACTCGAATCCGGCGGCTTTTGGTTTTGGAAACCCAAGATATCGCCTTGCTGTTTTTCGACAATATTAGTAACAGATTTAGTGGTGGCGTCAATAGATTTGACAACTACACTGAGTTCGGCTTTTTTAATCAGTTGGGGACGGGTTGCTGGAGTTTCTGCTGTTTTTTTTGATGAAGCAGGAGCTTTTGGCCTTTGGGCTGCTGGTTCGGGTGCGGGTGGGGGTGGTGGAGCCGATGCGGCAACTTGGTTTTCACGGCTGGATAAACCTGCGCCGGGTGGAGCGCTGCCGGTCGATCCATCTCCTCCGCAGCTAGGCAAAGCAATGGCTGAAGATAAAGTTAAGAATACTGCCACAGCAAAACGAGTTGTGCTGTTGTTGGCTGGGTTGGGGTTTGGCTTGGGCGGGGGGGAATTGATTTTGAGGTGAGTTTTCATTTGGGTGACTCCTCTAAAAAAGGCTTGGGTATTGAATTTTATGCTGGTTTCAATTTAAGCTTCAATAGATAGCATTAGTTTAGCCGATACCGAAATGGAAACGGTAGAGGTTGAATACTTTGGGATTTTTAACCGCAGATAAACGCAGATGAAAGCCAATAATTATCGGTGTGATGACCGAAAACAATTTGGTCGCAAGTCCCCGCATTTATCCGTGGAGCGAGAAAAAAGCTCCTCGCTCCCCATCGCCAGCCCCCGAATTTCTGAGCGGGGTTGCTTTATTCAATCTAAAATCTAAAATCTAAAATCTAAAATCGATTGACGGTTTTGGTTCTGGGCAGAGGCGATCGCAACTAAGGCAACTCGGTTTCTGATACCGTTTGAAAAGGCTGAACGCGACCAATATTTTTCTAATCTAAAATCTAAAATCTAAAATCTAAAATCGAATGACAGATAAATTTGATACTGATTTTATGCGATCGACAACCAATACCGATCGCCCGGATGTAGCCTCAGCGCTTTCAGAATCAGGGTTTGCCGCCGTTTTGCGAGAACAAGCTTGCCTTAAAATTCGCGAAAGCTTGCGTGCGGGGCAGCAGGACATGGCGGATTGGCAAGGCGGCCCCCTTGCTGTTTCGGCGGTTCCGGGGGCCGGGAAGTCTACGGGAATGGCTGCTGCGTCGGCAATTGCGATCGCCCGCAACGGGCTTCACAGCCGCCGCCAGTTAATTGTCGTGACATTTACGCGATCGGCTGCTGCTAATATTAAAGCTAAAATTCGGGAAAGATTGGCAGAATTGTCTTTATCTCAAGGCGGTTTTGCGGTGCACACTTTGCACGGTTTAGCTTTAAATATTGCGATGCGCCATCCCGATTTGTCTGGTTTAAATTTAGAAAATTCAACTTTAGTTACTCCTACTCAAAGTCACCGATTAATTCGCACCTGTGTAGAACTTTGGATTGCCGAAAATCCCCGCCGATATCAAGTTTTGTTGGAAGGACAGCAATTCGACGGAGAGGAAACGGAGAGGCTGCGGCGACAATCGGTTTTGCGGACGGAAATTTTGCCGCAGGTAGCTAAAACTGTGATTCACGAGGCAAAATCTTCGGGTTTATTGCCCGAACAGTTGTTAGAAATGAGCGCTCTTGATACTGGGGACGGTTATGAGATTTTAGCGGTAGCTGGGGGTTTATATCAAAAATATCAGGCTTTGTTGAGGAGTCGGGAATTCATCGATTACGACGAGATGATTTTAGCAGCTTTGCGGGTGTTGGACAATCCGAGGGCGAGGGCGATCGAGCAAAAGCAAGTATTTGCCGTTTTTGAGGACGAAGCTCAAGATTCTACACCTTTGCAGACTCGGCTTTTGGAAACATTGGCGATCGATCCCGAGCGTCCTAACTCACCTCCCAATTTTATCAGAGTTGGCGACCCAAATCAAGCAATTAATTCTACTTTTACACCCGCAGACCCGATTTATTTTAGGAAATTTTGCGAAGATTGCGAAGTGGAAAACAAGTTAGCGACAATGGACGGTGCAGGCCGCAGCACCCAGGTAATTATCGATGCAGCTAACTTTATGTTGAAATGGGTAAATAGCTCAAAATTAGCGGGAACAGAACAGCCTTTTCGCGACCAAACTATTAAGCCAGTACCCAGCCATGACCCGCAGCAGAATGCAAATCCGGCTCCCATTGGTCGAGGCTTAGAATTGCATACTCCCCGCGATATTTACCATACAGTTGAGTTAATTGGGAAGCGGGTAATTGAGTTAGTTGAGGAATTTTTACCGACCGATTTTGAATTTGGCAGTAATGGCAAAAATATCGAATCTGCCAGTGAAGCTAGCGATGGAGAAAATGGTGCAAAATTGCCGTTAGAAAATCTGAAATCGATGGCTATTTTGGTGCGGGAAAACAAACAAGGTAAGTTTATCAAAGAAGTGCTGGAAAATCCTCAAAAGCACGGATTAAGCTTTGATTTGCGGAAATACGGGATTAAAATTGAGGATGTGGGAGAACGGGACAGACATTCTCAAGTACCTTGGGAAATCTTAACACTGCTGCAATTTCTCGATCGCCCGCACTCTCCAGACTACCTGAAAGCAGCATTAAAGATTTTGAGCGATCGGCAACTCATCCCCAAACAAGACTACAATGCTTTTGCTACCAGCCCCGAGCAATTCCTTTACCCAGGCCCGCTAGACCCGCAGCAGTCAGACCCCGTTCGCAAATGCCGGTATTTTTGCTGCGGTTTGCTGCAAGCTAGCTTAGAACTGCCGCCCTACCAAATAATTTCATTCTTAGCCTTAGCACTGCAATACGACCAAACAGAATTAGCCACCGCCGACAAATTAGCAGAACGGGTAGCAATCCAAACAGCCGGCAACAATTCAATGCGAAATATTTTGGACGTACTGAGCGAAATTGTCAGTTCCGAAAGATTTGAACCTGTTGATGCAGACGACAAAATAGAAGAACGCTATACCAGCAAAGGTCAACTAACAATTATTACCATGCACAAAGCCAAAGGCTTAGATTGGGATTGCGTATTTTTGCCGTTTTTACACGAACAAACCATCCCCGGAAGTTTGCGAGTTTTGCCGCAAGCCAGGTTTTTAGGAGATTTCACATTAGCAGAGGTAGCGAGAGCACAAATTCGAGCAAGTTTGCACGAAAAATATCCTTTACCAAATCTAGGCGAAGCATGGGAACAAGCAGGTTATTTGAAAACAGCAGAAGAGTTTCGACTGCTGTATGTGGCGATGACGCGAGCAAAAAGCTTGCTGTGGATGGCTGCGGAGAAGAAAGGACCTTTTACTTGGAACAAACCCGAGAATTTGCAGGAGCAAAAACCTTGTCCGGTAATGCCTGTTTTAAAGCAGAGATTTCCAGGTAATGCGATATTGTAAAAATGGGAATTAGGTACTCAAAAACTAAAAATTACATCTTTTGCCATTGTCAAGAACGGGCAAGATGCCCGTTCCACAACAAAATTAAGTTTTGTGGAACAGGCATCTTGCCTGTTCCTAAATAGGTAATTGAGAATGGTGAAAGATGTAAGTTGAAACGAAGCGCTTCGCTAACGCCACGAAAGCGGTTCGTAAAAAAATATTATTCAAAAATGAAATAGAATTGCTATAGAGCAAAAATTGCACTAAAACTCGCTATGGCCAAGTCAGAAATTCGCACAGCTAACATCACATTTCCCAACGGAGATTTGCAAATCGCCGCTTACCTAGCCCAGCCCGCAGCAGAAGGGCAATTTCCCGCAGTTATTGTGATTCAAGAAATCTTTGGCGTCAACTCGCACATCCGCGAAGTTACTGAAAAAATAGCAAAAGAAGGATATGTGGCGATCGCCCCAGCCATTTACCAGCGTCAA
>JAICRN010000001.1 GCA_025937335.1 Microcoleus sp. TY_ISSM_2_bin.22 | reverse complement strand
TAAACTTTAACATTGTGGTGCGGGGAGGGTAAAAATCTAAAATCTAAAATCTAAAATCTAAAATCTAAAATCTAAAATCTAAAATCTAAAATCTAAAATTGAGTGACTGTAATTGTGAAAGATTTTTCAGGAGGACAAATTTATGGTAGTTATATGCGGTGACAATCTCGATAATTTGCTAGCAGGTGAAATTGGCGATGATTCCCTGTGCGGGCTTGGAGGCAATGATATTCTCTCTGGTTTGGGTGGTAATGACACTTTAGATGGCGGAGAAGGAAATGATAGTCTCGCAGGTGGAGTCGGTAGCGATCGCCTTTTGGGCTACTCTGGTAACGACAGTCTCAGCGGTGGTGATGGCAATGACAACCTGGACGGTGGTGCCGGTAATGATATTCTTGAGGGTGGCGACGGGGCGGATTTACTCAGAGGAGAAAACAATAACGACAGTATCTTGGGATGGGCTGGCAATGACTGTCTTTACGGCGGTCAAGGCAATGATACGGCGAGCGGAGGAGATGGAGACGATCACTTGTTTGGTGCCAGCAACAACGACTTTTTAATGGGCGGCAAAGGTAACGATCGCCTGTTTGGAGAAGGTGGCAATGACACTGTAATAGGTGACTTAGATAATGACTACATTAACGGCAATGCAGGAGACGATTTGCTGGAGGGAAATCAAGGCAACGACACCATGATTGGCGGGCCAGGTAATGACATAATATCGGGTTACAGCTTTTCATCAACTGCAGAACAAATCGATCATTTAACCGGGCAAAGTGAAGCTGACATATTTGTTCTCGGTTCATTAAATGCCAGCCCTTACCTCTTCTATGGCGGTGAAGGTCGCCATGCCGTTATTGAGGATTTTAACCGGGTCGAAGGCGACAAAATTCAAGTCGTTGGGTTCGTACAAGATCGTAATATTCCTCGCTTCTTCTTTTATCGCTTTGAATCTTATGATGACGGTACGAGACGGGGAACTCGGATATTGGTCGGATCGGATTTAATCGCCGACGTTAAAAATGTTACAGATGTGAGTCTATCCGATTGCGCGATCGTTTCGACTGGGTTTACACCGCCATCGCGAGACTTTCCCTCCTTCCCGTCTCTGCCGGAAATTCCCTTTCCGATACCGCTGCTTCCCAATCCTTTCTCGCCACTGCTGCCAGTTTTTGTGGAAAGTTTGCCTTCTTTTCAATTGTGATAAAACTTTACGGATGGGGGCAATCACCGGGTTTTTTTACGAAAAGATGCACGTTGCACCCAGCAGATTTTGTTAGTAAAGACTGAAGTCCTGACTACAAAACAAGATTCGATTGTACGATCGAACCGGATCGGGTTACTCGATCGACCATGAGGGCGTTTGGGCCCGAAAGTGAAGTTTTACGATCGAGATGAAATTTGGACTCTCCCGGCAAACGGGTTTCCGGCTCGGACTGCTTTCTGTAGCTCAGCCCTCCCCGCATAGTAGCTTGGGCGGATGTTGAGATTCCGAAAAAAGCCTTTTAAGTGTCCAAAAAGCGATCGCGCGCGTGAAAATTGCACGGCAATTATGTTACATTTTTTATCACAGTCTGGAATTCGATCGGGCAACGCCAGCGAGTAGGGACAAGCCACCGCTTAGTTTCCCAGGGCTTGCAGGCGATCGCACAATAGAGTTCCTTTCGTCAGCTCCAAATTAAAAAAATAGCCTCAGGCATTTGCTAGTAAAAGCAAGCTGCTCGGCGCGGGGCGACAAAAAACCTTGTGGCTGCTGCCCTGAACCTCAACCACAGCAATATTCTTTTAGGAATTCTGGCTCCATGTTTTCTAAACAAATCACCGACTCAAAAACCTACCAGTGGTTTGAGGAACGCCTGGAAATTCAGGCGCTCGCCGATGACATCACTACAAAGTACGTACCCCCGCACGTCAATATTTTCTACTGCTTGGGCGGAATTACTTTAGTTTGCTTTCTGATCCAGTTTGCCACTGGCTTCGCCATGACTTTCTATTACCGTCCCACGGTAGCAGAAGCTTTTTCTTCAGTGCAATACCTGATGACTGAAGTCAACTTCGGCTGGCTGATCCGCTCCATCCACCGCTGGTCTGCCAGCATGATGGTGCTGATGATGATTTTGCACATCTTCCGGGTTTATCTGACCGGTGGCTTCAAAAAGCCGCGCGAGTTAACCTGGGTGACAGGAGTAATCTTGGCAGTCATCACTGTTTCTTTCGGCGTGACCGGCTATTCGCTGCCTTGGGATCAAGTCGGTTACTGGGCGGTTAAAATCGTTTCCGGCGTCCCCGAAGCTATCCCGTTTGTCGGTTCTTTGATGGTTGAACTGCTGCGCGGCGGTGTCAGCGTCGGTCAAGGCACTTTGACTCGCTACTACAGCTTGCACACTTTTGTGTTGCCTTGGCTGATTGCAGTCTTCATGCTGGCTCACTTCTTGATGATTCGCAAGCAAGGTATCTCTGGCCCGTTGTAAATTTTGAGTTGTGGGGGCGGTATTTTTTGCCCCCCCGCTGAATTTTGAGTTGAAAATTCAGAATTCATCACTCATCATATTTATTTACGGCTAATACTTCCTGCGATCGCACCGCTGATTCAGACTAACGAATACAGCGGAATGGCAGGCCCGGGTAAAACTAAAAGGAGAACACTCTCACTATGTCTATTCTCAAAAAACCAGATTTGAGCGATCCAGACCTCCGCGCTAAGCTCGCTAAGGGCATGGGTCACAACTATTACGGCGAACCAGCTTGGCCTAATGACTTGCTCTACGTTTTCCCTATAGTCATCATGGGAACGATTTCTCTGTGCGTGGGTTTGGCCGTACTAGACCCGGCTTTGGTTGGCGAACCTGCTAATCCTTTTGCTACTCCGCTGGAAATTCTGCCGGAATGGTATTTGTGGCCTGTGTTCCAAATCCTGCGCGTTTTGCCTAACAAATTGTTGGGTATTGCTTGCATGGCCGGTGTTCCCCTTGGCTTGATTTTGATTCCGTTCATCGAGAGCGTTAACAAGTTCCAAAATCCGTTCCGCCGCCCTGTTGCTACTACTGTTTTCCTGTTGGGAACTGCGGTAACTCTGTGGTTGGGTATTGGTGCTATTTTCCCGATCGACAAATCTTTCACACTGGGTCTTTTCTAAGATTTAAGTTGGCTTAATTTTGACGCCTGCGGGTTTCCTGTAAAGTGCTTTTGTACTGGTGGGAAACTTTAGCGGGCGTCAATTGATTTTAGATTTTAGATTTTAGATTTTAGATTTTTAGATTAAAGAATTGAAGAATTGGGGATGGGAATTTTAAGTGATTTTAGATTTTAGATTTTAGATTAAAGAATTGAAGAATTGGGGATGGGAATTTTAAGTGATTTTAGATTTTAGATTTTAGATTAAAGAATTGGGGATTTGGAATTTCAATTGAGTGAAGAATTGAAGAAGTGAATAATTGGGGATTTGGGATTTGGACTTTGGGGTTTTTAGCTCTATTATTTAATAATACTCAGTAATTAATTGTCGGATTTTATTAAATTAAATTCAGAAGCATACAGCAGCCTAAAATATTATATCTAAATATATAAGCACAAACAAAACCATAGTATTTTGTAGGGGCGAGTTCCTGTAAATATCTACGGTTAAGTGCGGCTCTCAGAGAGTGGGGCTAATACTTGAGATGCAGAAAGTAGATCTACTTACCAGCAATCGTTAAAAATTCCACTCAATCTCCGGGACAAGGCTAGACTTGGGCGCAGACATATTCAGTAAAACTATATCTATATTGCCACTGCGTTTACAAATAAAGATGGCTATAGTTATACTTACTGATTTTGGCAATGAAGCGGGTATTCAATCCCGCTCAATTGCGGCTCAATACCCTCTTGCTGCTAAATGCGAAGCGGGTTATGGCGAGGGATTCTCGGAGGAATTATGATGAACCTAAATTTAGATACTATTTTCTCATCGCTGATGAACCCGGCACTGAACGAGTTTCAGGTTTGGGCTTTGCAAAACCCGGAAGAAAGTCTCAGCAAAACGATGCTACCGCCGATCGCCCTGATTGAGGGTTTGATTGCCAACGAACCCACCTATTTGCCGATAAAACGGCTGGCTTTCGGAGCCAACTTTTGCTGCGCGGGGCAAGTCGTGATGGGAGAGTTTGACACCCTAGAAAAAGCACTCACATCGCCCCAGGCGCGCGGATGGCGGCTGGGTACTTCTGTACTCGATCCCGATCGCGCGCCCAACCAAGATGTAGGCGGCAGAAACCTTTTCCTGCTGTCTTTGTCCGATCGCGAAACAGACGCTAGCAGCAACCACGCAGCATTCCGAAGCTGTATGCAGAAATATCTGTTCAACAGTGCGACAACGGATCGCCAAGGGGACGAAATCAGCAGACGGTTGCTCGATCGGCTAGCCGCCGATTATGCCGAGATGTCGCACGGTGCGGGGGGAGCGTTTTTTACCGATGTCAAGCGGGGTTGGATGGGATTTTTAGTTCGATACCTGCACTACGTCATCTTTGGGATTAATCCAGACGATTCAGAGTCGATCGAACTCCTCACCGAATTGCATTACACCCGCCAAAGCCCGCTGCACTACTTCGCCGTCATCGGCAACCTGCTGCAAAGCCTGAACCTGTTTGGACACGGGGATTTGTCCGCTCTAATCGAGCGTGCGGCGACTATCTATGAAAATTCCCCAGCCTTAGCCGACTTCGAGGAGAGCTCGGAAAACAACGGCATGACTAAGCGGGAATTGGCGAAGCTGATGACCTCGATTATGGGGATAGCGGGACTGCAAGGCCCCCTGCACCTAGGCTACACGGCAATGGGATACCGCCCTCTCCCCGCCTATAAAGGACAGCAGACGGCAGAAATTAACCCGACTGATTTTTGGGATGAGCTCGATTTGGACGATCGCCAGTCGATCGAGCTGTTCCTCCTGGAATGCGCCCGCCTCTGGGCCCCCGTCAGCGCCACCCACCGAGTCGCGACAGAGCCCTTCACCGCAAGGGTAGCGGGCAAAGAGCGCACTTTCCCTGCCGGAACCAAGGTACTGATACCGCTCAGTTTGGGGCTGCTAGACGAAAGTTTCTGGGGTTCTACGGTATACCAATTCAACGCTAAGCGGGAGAATCTCTGCCCTTTTCATATGGGATTTCATTCGGTGGGCGATCGGAGTGCGGGACGGATTTGCCCCGGTAAAGACATCGCACTCAAGATGCTGGTGGATGTCGTGAGTACGGTAGGCAAAGTGCGCCGTTCCTCTGAGCCTAACTTGCGGCGGTAATTAATCCAAAAGCTCGATCGTAGATCTCGGGTAGGGACTTAGGCACTCGCGGTGTCTAAAGCTGTATTTCATCAGATTGAAAACTGCTATCAGACTCGGCGGTTGAAAGAGATCCTACCCTACACAAACTTTAGTCCGAGCGAGCGATCGACTAAGAAATCAAGGGGGTATCTAACAGGAAACCAAATCACAACTTTTTTTGAGGATAAATAATACCATGTTAATCGAAGAAAAGCAACTAAAAGACATTGCAAATTGGATGAAAGTAGAACATCCAGCCGAGTTACCTGAAGTCCTGCAAGGTATCTTTTTTATGGATGGTAATGTTTTACCAGATGATTGTCTGACGATGTACAGTTCAGACTGGAATGGTGACAAACGGACGTTATTGCTGCGCGTTTTTGACCCTGTTATCTGGACATTTCATTCATCAATGGCGGGACGGATGTTAATTTATTTAGTTAAATTTTCTCGCTTCAGCTACTTGTTCCGGTTCTCCGATGAAACTTTGCAGCACGGACACATCACGCCGATAGTGTTTGGATGGTCTGTACCGCCGTGGCTGGTAGATTTTTTGATCGATCGAGATCCGAACACTCCGAATGGAGATATCTGGTATCGCACAAACTCGTTTTTCGGCAGACCTCCTGACAACGGATATATACTCCGCAGGATTGTAGACAAAGATGGCAACTACACCTCAGCTTTTCCAGATATGCTGTCTAAAGTGGAGAGTGATTGTTTGATCGTTGCCAAAGAGTGAAAATATTTACAAAAACTACAAAACCCTCTTCGTTACGGGTTTTGTCGATCGCAGCGGCGGCATTTGAACCGACGACGCCCACTAACACAGTTTTATTTGCTAGCCTATAAAGGCTATGCAGAAAGCTCTAGCAGGCTGTTGTCAATTATTCCTATCAATAATTCGGATAGTGTTTGATTGGCAACTGTAGAATAAGGGTTTCAGGGCGATTGCACAATCGATATCCCAACGGAAAATCAACGGTTTCAGACTAGGATCTAAAAACAGTCCTGACTGTCGATCGTTGACAGTGTAAAGCTTGAAACTAGAATTGGGAACACGAGTTCTCTGTAAAGTGCGATCGCCATCTCCTCATGGGATATTGAGGGTAGGAAATCTCTCCGTCCAAACTCATCATTATAACAAAAAATCAGGGTTTCACAAGGATTTAATTCAGTTTACCGAAAAACTGGGTCTAAAGCCCCGTCCTTATAGGACGGCTTTAATTTAGCCAAAACTGTGAATTAGTCTTTCTATCCATACCAGCGACGTAAATGTTAGTATTTGAAGCCAAGCTAGAAGGAAAAAACGAGCAGTACGAACGGCTAGACGAAGCCATTCGTACTGCTCGTTTTATTCGGAATAGCTGCATCAGGTACTGGATGGACACAAAAGATGTAGGTCGCTACGGCTTAAGCGCTTATTGCGTAGTCTTAGCGAAGGAGTTTCCTTGGGCTGCCAAGTTAAACTCAATGGCAAGGCAAGCTTCTGCCGAAAGAGCTTGGTCAGCCATTGCGCGGTTTTTCGACAACTGCAAGAAAGCAAGGCGCGGTAAAAAAGGTTTTCCCCGATTTAAAAAGCATGAAACACATGGTTCTGTTGAATACAAAACTTGTGGGTGGGTGCTTTCTGAAGATAGGCGAAATATAACCTTCACCGATGGATTTAAAGCAGGAAGTTTTAAATTATGGGGAACTCGCGACCTACACTTCTATCGGTTAAATCAAATCAAGCGGGTGCGCGTAGTTCGCCGAGCTGATGGATACTACGTGCAATTCTGTATTGACGCTCAACGAAATGAGAAGCGGGAACCTACGGGACGAACCATTGGTTTAGACCTAGGGCTAACGCACTTCTATACAGACTCTGACGGAAATACCGTAGAGAATCCACGCCATCTGAGAAAGTCTGAAAGGTCACTTAAAAAGCTTAATCGGAGACTCTCTAAAACTCAGAAAGGCTCTAAAAATAGAGTTAAGGCTCGGAATCGTTTAAGCAGAAAACACCTCAAGGTAAGCAGGCGACGTAAAGACTTTGCCGTGAAATTAGCAAGGTGCGTAATCCAGTCCAACGACTTGGTAGCCTATGAAGACTTGTCGGTGCGTAACATGGTTAAAAACAGAAAGTTGTCTAAGTCTATATCAGATGCCGCTTGGACAGCTTTTAGAAATTGGGTTGAATACTTTGGCAAAATATTTGGGGTGGCGACTGTTGCAGTACCGCCACACTATACAAGCCAAAATTGTTCTAATTGCGGGAAAGTTGCGAAGAAATCGTTAAGTCAGAGAACACATATTTGTCCGCATTGTGGATTTGTCTTAGATCGAGATTGGAACGCCGCTCGCAATATATTAGAACTAGGATTGCGTACCGTGGGGCACACGGGAACCTCAAACGCCTCTGGAGACATCGATCTCTGTTTGAGTGAGGAAACTCCTTCAAATAAGTCGGGTCGTAGAAAGAGGAAGCCTAAACAGTGATGTTTAGAATCACGCCCGGCTTTAGCCGGCGTGAGAATGTCAAACAAGCTCGACAGCTTGCATTTATCTAGGTCATTGTTGACAGGGTTGCAGTTTCTCTTTCCTGAATCTACTGCGATCGCACTTGATTCAGGTAGATGAACACAAACATTCTCAAAATAGCTGGTTCTTTGGACTTAAAGTCCCTAGGTATTCACTTTGGAGGAATTTGTCATGACTAAACTTTCACAAATCGACTCTTATCAACTTGAGCAATTACTAAAACGCCTCGAACAAATTGAAGCTAATCTGGGAATCAAAGTTCCCTCAGGTGGCGGAGCATCAGGTAAAGAAGCACAAAAATTTTGTGCTTTGCCAAAGGTTCCTCCACGCACTTTCGATCCGAGCGTGTCGCCGGAGCGTGCTCGTCTAATACGGTTACTCGGGAAAAAGTGGGTTAACGGTACAAAATTACGTTATTACTTTTTTGAGAGTGGTCCCTATTCAGGCGGGAATGAACAGAAGGAGATTGTGAGGCAGGGGTTTGATGTGTGGAAGAAGGTAGGGATTGGTATCAAGTTTGAGGAGGTTCGGAACATCAGCGAGGCAGAGATACGAATCGGCTTTGTGCAAGGAGATGGAGCCTGGTCATATCTTGGCCGCGATGCGATCGATATTCCTAAACAAGGCGAGCGAACCATGAACTTTGGCTGGGATCTTCGGGCTGATTCCCGTGGGGTAGATGTCCCCGTTCACGAGATAGGTCACGCCTTAGGTTTCCCTCACGAGCACCAAAACCCGTTTGCAGGTATCGTATGGGACGAAGAAGCCGTTTATAAATATTTCGCTGCTCCTCCTAACGAGTGGGACCGAGATACAACTTTTTATAATGTGCTCCAAAAGCTTGCAACAGGAGAAGTGGAGGGGTCAAAGTGGGACCCCAACTCAATCATGCATTACGCTTTTGCAGCGGGACTCATTGAGAAACCTGTGGAGTACCGCAACGGATTAAACCCTGCTGGCGGACTTTCTGAGCAGGATGTGTTGCAGGTACGATTATTCTATCCCCCGCTTGATGACTCGAGTTATACAGAACTTAAACCCTTCCATTCCGAGATTCTGTCCCTCGCGCCTGCTGAACAGAAAAACTTTGCGATCAAGCCCTCTGCGACCCGAACCTATACAATTGGAACCTTCGGAAAGGTAGATACAGTTATGGTTCTTTTCGAGGATCAGAGTGGTGACCTGAAATATGTTGCTGGTGACGACGACAGTGGCACAGACTTGAATGCACAAATCAATGTTCGGCTTTATCAAGGTCGGCGGTATGTGCTGAGAATCCGCTTATACTCTAACTTTTCTGGTGGTGAAGCCTCAGTGATGCTTTGGTGAGGGCTGCCGCAAAAGTTTAGAGAGATGATGGCAAGGGCATTTCCTCGGGCGATCGCGCCCACCTGCTCTCACCCATCAATTACGCTAATTCGCGGGTTTCTTTAACGGCAGATTGACTCGATTGAGCTACATAGATACCGGATAAAATCACGACAAACGCCACCAAGTCAAAGAAACCCAAGCGTTCAGAAAAAATTACCCAAGCGAAGATTGAGGCAAGGACTGGCTCGAAAAGCAGCGTGACGGCGACGAACCCTGACGACAGCTTGCTGAGGCTGTAAGCCAAAAGTCCTTGACCCAACACTTGGCACAAGAGGGCTTGCAAAATTACGAAAAACCACCCCATCCAGGAATGGGGAAATAATCTTTCTTCGGCGAGTGCGAGGACGGGAAACGCAAATATAGTCGTGAAGGCGCAGCGCCACAGCAGTAAAGTTGCCGTGGTAAATCGTTCTCGCAGCAGTTCTAGCAGTATCAGATACCCAGCAAAACAAATCCCCGATAGCAAGGCGACGGCATTACCTTGTACTTGGTTAGTGGCAAACTGCACGTCATCCAATCCAATAGCGATCGCTCCGGCCACTGCCAGGATCATGCCAATGATGAATCTGCTATTGTAGCGCCTACCTAACAACAACCACCCCCCCAAACCGACAAACAGTGGGTTCAAACCGCAAAATAACGTAACGTTGGCAACGTTGGTTTGAGTCAGCGACAAAGACCACAGCAGGAAGTAGGTCGCTCCGAAAGTTCCCAATCCTACCAATAGCCAGAATTCTCGTCTCGTAAAAGGCTTCTGTTCTACGGGTTGGCGATCGGATTTCTGGCGGTCAAAAGCCTCAATTCCGCTCAACAAGCCAAAGACGATGGCAGCGATCCAGCCGCGATGGAATGCTACGGCATTTGAACCTATTTCTCGTTCGCACAGTTTGACGAGGATTGGTGCTAAAGATAGCGGGATCAGGCTGGCAAATAATGAAGCAGTTGCGATCCAAGCAGGTGTTCTGGACGACGGTTGCTGTGCTAATTCCAGTTTGGCTGTCATACTTTTTAGCAAATGTGTTGACATCGAGTTGTGCTGATTTTTTGAGCCAAGTCTTGTTCACTTGCTTACCGTTGAAACAAACAGTAATGGTGACTACCCGCTCTCTAGCCGATTTTGTGGCAGATGAACAACCGCTTGGCTAGATACGGCTAGGTATAGACCGATGAGAACTAGGGCAAAACCTACCCAATTCGAGAAACTTAATTTTTCCCAAAATAAGGCCCAAGCCAAAATGCTGCTAAATACTGGCTCTAACAAATGTACTAAGGAGACAACCACTGAGGACAAGCCAGCAACGCTGTAGGTTAAAAGTCCCTGACCTAAAACTTGGCAGACGAGGGCGAGAAAAATGACGAACACCCACCCATTCACTGAAGAAGGAAAAACCCGCTCTTGGGCGAACACAAGCATGGGCAAGATGGATAGGGTAGCGATCGCACAAACCCACAACTGAATTGTGATGGGGTCAAATTTGGTTCTCAGTTGTTCTACCACCAGCAGATATGCACCCATAAAAACCGCAGAGATGATGGCAGCTATGCCTCCTGTGACCTCACCAGTGGCGATTTGTATCTGCTCGATTTCAATGGCGATCGCTCCCCCAATGGCGACGACCATCCCAATCAGAAATTGGCGGTTAAAGCCTTGACCGAATAACAACCACGCTCCTAAGCTAGTAAATATCGGGGTGAGATTGTGTAGGATTGTCGAGATAGCGACGCTGGTTTGAGTCAGCGACCAAGCTACAAAGGCTAAGGTGGCAGCAAAAAAAGTCCCAGCACCCAGCAACAGCAAAAGCTCCTGACTGGTGTATGAGTGCTGTTGAACGGGTTTGTCACCAGAAAGTCTCTGACGTATCGCCTTGTATCCTTGCCACAGCCCAAAGACCATACTACCTAGCCAAAAGCGATTAAATATTGTAGCATTGGGACTGAGTTCAGATTCACTCCATCTAATGAAGATAGAGCCAAAAGATATGGCGACTACACCGACAAATAATAAGGCGATCGCCATCGTCGTTTTATTGGATTCATTCATCAGGGGTGAAACAACTATTATAAAACAGAAAAAATTATGATTGGCTTTGAAGCAACTGTGCTTCGCGGCGATCGAGAAGTCTTCTCTCGCAAATCACGGAGCTAAATGCTGGTTTTAGTTTTTTTATATTTTTATTTGTGAAAGATCGTCTCTTTCATTAATTAACACCTATCTAATACTATGTCAAGCACTATTTTTTACATACTTTACGGATCTATGGAGGCGGTTTCCAAATGACGATCGGCAGTTCTACGTTTCTGTTAGCTTTTTTGCCTGCTCCAGGATGGGGTGCATTTTTGCTTAACTTCGGCATTCTTGGTGTTGTCCTTATTGTTCTCAACCTACTGTTTGGTATTTTGCGGAGGGTTTTCCGTCAATTTACCTCCGACCTGGCGTTAGTTGCAGTCAACGTCTCGCAAACGCCGCTGACACTCATTGTGTTCGCGATCGGTTTCAAGCTGTCATTGCAGACGCTATTTGTCACTCCTACAATTTACATTACTTGGTTCCAACGGGGCTTGACCGCTTTTCTTGTCCTTGTGGCAGCCTTTTGGGCGGTTCAATTGCTCACTGAGGTTGTGACCTATGCTTTCAGGCAGTATGCCGCACGCTCCGAGGCAATGTGGGATGATGTTCTGACTCCCATCCTACAAAATGTTCTCCCTGTAATTGTTTACTTGGTGGGTGGACTGCTGTTTCTCCAGTCATTCGGTGTTGACATCCAAGGTATATTAGTTGCCATAGGAGGAATCAGTTTTATCTTGGGGTTTGCCCTAAAAGACATTCTGGCAAACTTCTTCAGTGGGTTAGTCTTGCTCATCGATACACCGTTTCGCTTTGGGGATGTGATTGAGCTAGCCAACGGTAGAAGAGGCGTGATTAAACACATTGGGCTGCGATTAACCGAACTGTATCTCATTGACACGCACTCACAGATTTACATCCCCAATGGCGCGTTTGAAGGGCAGAACATTATTAACCTCAGCCGTCCGACCAATCATTACTACTACACGATCTCCATTCCCATCAAAGCAGATGTTGCCCCGGCTCAAGCCATCTCCATGATAGAAAAAGTCGTGCTGGCGCACCCCGATACCATGGGCGAAATTAACAAGAAGTTAGAATTAGTTGACGAGTTTTATGGTTGGTCTATACCTGGGGTAAAATCGCAACAGAAGCGAGAGGCGGGACGGCAACGCTTGTTAGCTGAGTCTGAGGTGAATACTGTACTAGCTGAGATTGAAATGGGTTTGGCGCACCTAGCCGATCTCATCTCCCAATTAGAAAGGGGCGGATTAGATGTAGATGAGCGGCGAACAGTGCAAGCCTACTATCTGGAACTTTGTCAAAAGATTGGACTGGAATCAAAAAAGTCCGATCGACATGACCGTCGCAGACGCTCGATGGGTGAAGCTACGGGAACAGTATCCGAGAGTACGTTGATTGGGCTGATACGCCGTTGGTATCAATACTGGTTGAAAGACCCTGACCTATTTCAAGAAGACCAGCAAATGTTGAAGCAAGAGTGGGAACAGAAGATTGATTTGTTGAAGATCAAAGTTAACAAGCTGTTCTGGGCAATTAGTAATCCCAAAGGGTTAGACACGCGATTAGACGATTTGGTAGAACGCTTTCGCGAATGGTTGCGAGAAAACTTCAAGAGTTCGCGCAATGAATGGCAAGACCCCAAAATCTGGATCGATGACCTGAAGGGAGATTACACGCGAGACACGCTGGTGCGGTTCTATGTCGATGACATCAAGTTGGAACATTGTGAACGCGGACAGCGGATTCTTAGCGAAATGCGGCGCGAGATCGTCTGGCATTTGCGTCAGTCATATTTGTCTAATTGATTGTGAGAATGTCGGTCAATTAACAAGGGGTTTAACCCCTCACCCAAATTTTTATGGGTGAGGGGTTCAATTTTTAATTGACCGTATAGCTGTTGACTGCCCATAGCGAACGTAAATGCTTCGTTTTAGATGTCAGGGGCAACACCCCCTGCAAATTCGCTAACAGTCTCTTCTTCTAGAAGTTAAACAACACCGTCTCTTCATCGATTGCTTGTTCCCAGCAGCAGTATCAGAAAGATGAGAAAAAGTTCTACACTGCCCGCTAATAGCCGAGTCTGGACTCGTCTCTGGCACTGAGCAAAGCACTAAAGCATCTGAGTAGATCGGTCGATCGGCTATTCCGCCTCTACGGTATTCTCAAGCTAGCTTCACGCTTGGCACAAGTCAAAGCAACACTGCAGAAGCTCTGACACCTTCTCTTTCTATCGCGAATGCTTTAAGCAGGCTTGCACGATCGCGGCAGAATACATCAAGGATTTGGAGTCTGCTCTCATCAGCGGAAAAGTCCTTCAGGAGACATACCGTTTTGACCCAGCGCTGGTCGAGCGAGCTCCATGCTGTTCGCCGGAGGAGGAGGAGTTTGCCCGCAGCACCGTATTCGTGGAACTTGCATCAATATCACATTCTTTCTCTCACCTGACACGATCGGTTTAAAGAGATATCTTGCATCATTGTCAATCAGCCTTTCAAGGGCGACTTCTCCTCCCCAAACCCTACTCGCCACAAGAAAATTCATCTTTTGTCGAACAGGCCCGAAAGCCTGTTGTTGAGATTGGTGCAAGATGTGTTTAAATAGACCTCTAGTCGCATTCTCAACATTCCCCTTCCCTTGTAAGATGATGTTAGCGAATCAGGGGTCATATCAAATCCGGCTAATGGCACTCACTTCCCTGATATCTGATATCCCATATCCCCTGCCCACTTCATTGTGTGGCTGATTAACTGGATTTGGGATCGGACGCCTGACTGCTTCCATTTTCTCATTTATCGTTCGCAGACTCAGCCATATCTTAATTACTTAATTTTTATAAGTATGGTAAAATGCGACGAACATAAACTCCAAACATAAGCTGATAAATCAACAAAGGATAAGTGATAAATTTGACAAGCAAAATGAAAAAACTCTCTCAAAATCAAGTTTCTCGGCAAAAGCGCCTAGAGTATAAGTTCGACAACTTTATGTCGAAAGGAGGGTTTTCAGTCTTTCTGGCATTACTGTTAGCATTTTTTGGTGCTTTTGTTTTGATGACAATTGCACGTTACCTGGCAGAATGGTGGTTTCCAAATCAAGGTATAGAAAATAACTCCGATTTTTCGTGGGACGTATTTGTTCAGCTAATAGGTCTAAGAGACACAGGGGATAATGCCAATTTTGCAACTAAGTTTGTGGGTGTAGTCACAATTTTTATCGGCTTGGTACTATTTTCTAGTCTAGTTGCTTTCATCACTCAAGAATTTGAATCAAAACTTCAGTCGCTGCGTAAAGGAAAAAGTATAGTAGTAGAAGAAAACCATACTTTAATTTTGGGATTTACAGATAGAATTGTAGACATTATTCAAGAATTAGTAGTTGCTAATGAATCGGAAGATGACGCAGTAATTGTTTTTTTATCTCAAAAAGAAAAGGAGGAAATGGATGATTTTCTTCGGGATAATGTAGGAAAAACCCAAAAGACACGATTGGTGACTCGCAATGGCTCAATCACAAATTTAAGCGATCTAGATAAGGTGGGAATCAAAGTTGCTAAATCAGTGATTATTTTGAATGATGCCAAAGCTTCAGATTCCGAAGAGTTTAAAACTTTATCTGATGCACGGGTAGTCAAAGCTATCCTGGCAGTGGTGGCAGCTAATCAGGAAGAATCCTTGCCAGTAATTGTCGTAGAATTACACTTAGAACAATATCGTCGCCTGGCTGAAAATATTGCTCCAGGAGCCATAATTACTCTGAATGAAGCGGATATTTTAGCTCGAATTTTAGTTCAAACATCGCGGAGTGTAGGGCTGGCAGCAGTATATTTAAACTTAGTGGGTTTTGAAGGAAACGAATTCTATTTCTATCGCCCAGAACAAGGCTGGCAGAGTGTAACTTTTGGCGAATTACCATTTCATTTCTCAACTGGTATACCAATAGGTGTGCGCCATGCAGATGGTACATTGACAATAAAAGCCTGCAAAAATTATAAACTAGCTGACTCAGATGAAATTATAATTCTGGCAGAAGATGACTCAACTATCCGGTTTTCTCCCCAACCTGTAGTACAACCATTAATTAAAGGTTATGCTTACCGTAGAAAATCTTTAGACCGAAAACCTGAAAAACACCTTGTTATTGGTTGGAACAACAAAACCCCCATTACTATTAAAGAATATGCTAAATACTTGGTGGCAGGTTCACAGGTTAACTTGGTAACACAAGATTTAACCAAGGATGTGCAAGCAGAATTTGACAATATTGCCAAAGAATACCCAGATATCAAGATGAATATTATCCAGGTAAATTTGGAATCAATTGAGGAGTTGGAAACTTTAAAGCCTTATGAATTTAACAGTATCTCAATATTGGCAGGTCGAGGTAAAAACGCCGAGGAAATAGATGCTAAAACCCTCACTGTTTTGTTAGAAATTCGGCAAATTTTTAGAGAACATACAACGGAAACAGGAAACCAAGTAACTACAGAATTGATAGCAGAAATAATTGATTCCCAAGACACTGACCTGGTAATCAAAGCAGGTGTAAAAGACTTTCTCCTTACCGATCAATTTGTGTCAAAAATTTTAGCCCAGGTATCCCAAGAGCCAGATATAATGTCAATATATCGGGATTTGTTCTCACCGGAAGGTAGCGAACTGTATGTCAAGCCAATCTCGCTTTACTTTCCCAAAGAACAGATTAGTAAGCTGACTTTCGCTGATTGTGTATTAGCTGCACAAAACCGTAATGAATTGTGTATTGGCGTAAGAATTAGCGCAATAGCCCAAGATAAAAATCAAAACTTTGGTGTTGATTTAATACCGAGTTTGAATAAGCAGTTAAATCTTAGTTTAGATGATGGACTGATTACTTTAGCGGAGGATGAAACTTAGAGGGTACTGTAGATTTACCATAGTTGCAAGAATACAGGTCGATGAACTTTGCCTGAGATCGGGTTAATCAAGTTAATCTAAATTAGGCGTTGCTGATTAACGTTATGAATCAACTTTTCGCTTGAAATTACGAAATTCACCCTCAAGCGGGCTTATAGAAATTGGGAAATGTTGAATTCATACCTGTATTCAGCAACGCACTAAATTATTTCCTACTTTAGGAAAAGGCTAGTTGAGTATAGAGACTTTGTATAATTCCTGTGAGTAAGATTTTAAGTTTTTTAACAACACAACCAGATAAATTATGAGCGTAGAAGCGATCGAAGTTCAGCAAGATAAAACCACTACAGCCCACTGGCGATTAAGTCCTGGCTACTTGCATGAAGGTAGATCTGATTTTGAATCGGCACATATTTTGTTAGGTCGTTTCTTAGCCGATCGAACTTCTGAAGCTCCGCTTTTGGAAAAAGAACTATTTGCCAACGACGGCATTTTTGAGTGGGGACACGCCAAGCCTTTAGAAAAAGTGATTAATTCACAGTCTGACTTGGAGTTTCTACTGTTGCATCCCAATTTGTTACGCAACTGTATAACCATCATCGAACCTTGGGAACACGTAGGCGTTAACGCACTTGGCGAAGATGTTCGGGCTTCCAAAAATGTCGCCTACATTGCTCAGAAAGTCGCCGATATGGACTCTGTATTACTACCTGTTTGGTCAACAGGAGTCCTCGATCCAGAAATAGTTGTTCCGGCAATTAACTCTGGTTATGCAGTGGTAGTCGAAGGTGGCGATCCATCAACATACGATGCCTCCACCTGGACAAGTCCGGCCTGTCCGCGAGAGGATATCTTTGCATTAGTGGAAAAATTATTGATCTCGCGATCGCCCACCAGTGCCCCCGCCATCTTTATCTGTGTAGGGCACCAACTGGCTGCTGAATGTCACATCCGACTCATCCAGCGTGCAGTCAAACAAGTCCTCAATATGACATCTTTAGAACGCGATAAGGAGACGAAAGCACTCAGATCTTTGCAAGAAGTCTGCCAGCGCATTGAAGCAATGGGCAAGACACTCGAAGTCAAAAAGCGTGATGGACGAGTTGTTGCTACTGGCTGGAATGACGAGCATTTTGCCGTGACGCGCAATGAATTAAAAGAAGTAGGCGATCGTGTGTTGTTGCCTTATCAGTCTCCAGATGGCGATGCTTTAGATATTCCTTGGGAAATTATCCATGCTCATGATGTCACAGCCGACACCCATGAAGGCGTGATTGACACAACAATTCAATATGAGGCAAAAGTGTCAATTTCGATGTTTCATTCCGATGAAGTCAATGAAGAAGCAATATTGTTTGCCAACTGGGCTTACCGCAGTATTCATGACGCTATTGTTCCCTATCGGCAAATCATAGCTGGTAGCTCTCTAAGTTGGCTAATACAACTGCCCGACGCCATTGAAATTCTTTGTTCAACAGCAGAGGAAGATGGTGCAATAGTTACCGAATGTTCGGCAACCTGCATTAACTACAAAGACTTTGAAACTAAGAAAATTCGACGCTCGTTTACTTGCCAATTCCATCCAGAGCTTCTCTCCGATCTGCGTGCGATCGGTAACAGTGAAGCTCCCTCCTATTCAACTTTAAAAAATGATGATGGTGTCCGCTTATTTGTCCGACTCCTGTATGCCGGAATGCAAGAGTAATGCTGTTAACTTGCGCCACCACAAGCGGTGCTTTGAGGGAGGAAGATGACAATTGAACTGAATCTATCACAGCAACATATAGAGCGGACATCATCTGCGATCGCGCCGCGACTCGAAGGGAGTATCGGACTACTTTCATTATTTCTCGCAATCCTTGCCTTATCCTTTGCCGCCATCTTCATCAGATTTAGTGAACTGGAACTGGGTCCAGTTGCGACAATATTCAATCGCTTCTGGGTAGCCGCTCTCATTTTAGGATTGGGGAATCTGCTCAAGACTTTGAGCGAAAGACACTCCCACGACTCCTTGCTCCAAAAGCAGCATTATACAGTCAGCGATTTAGTCTTATTGCTAGTAATGAGTTGTTTTTTCTCAGGTACATTAATAGCCTGGGCTTGGTCACTCACCCAGACAAGCGTCGCTAACTCTAATCTGCTGCATAACGTCACCCCGCTGTTCACGACTCTGATAGGATGGCTGTTTCTAAATCAATGTTTTGAAGGTAAATTCCTCGTTGGCATGGTAATCGCCATCAGCGGCTCACTCTTAATTGGACTTGGCGATTTGCAGGTAGCAAGTGATAACTTCACAGGTGACTCGCTTGCCCTACTATCTGCTGTCTTTTCTGCCGCCAATCTGCTAACAGTAGAAAAACTTCGAGCCAAGTTTTCAGCAACAACCATACTCTTTTGGTGTTCCTGCTTGGGGGCGTTGTTAACTTTCCCGATCGTTCTGCTAAAGGAAGATGTACTTTTTCCCTATTCCTGGGCTGGGTGGTTAACAATAATTGCCCAAGCATTAATCTGCCAAGTTTTGGGTCAAAGCCTTCAGGCTTATAACCTCAAAGGATTTTCTTCTGGCTTCGTTGCCGTTTTCCTGTTGCTAGATCCAGTAATTACTGCCATACTTGCTTGGATAATCTTTTCGGAACAGTTAAGTCCTCTAAACTGGTTGGCGTTTTCTGTAGTTTTGGCAGGCATATACCTGGCAAAGTCTAGCCAAGGAGGCGACAAAATTACACCTTTGGGAAGTTAAAAGCTAAAAAATATTTCTTCTGTGTTTAAGTAATGGAGGTTTTTAGTTAGATGGAAATCATTGGGAAACAAATTAAGGAAACGTTACTTGATTCCAACATAACTGTTGCAGACATACCGCTGACTAACATAGTTCTCATCGTCACCATCATCACGCTCACACAACTGTTGAGAGGATTGTTCTTTTCGATTGCCATCAAGAGAATCAAGCTTCTTACTAGCGGAAAGGAGACCACACTGGATGATGATTTAGTCGATATTCTAGAGGAACCATTAGGGTGGCTAATCTTCATCGCTGGACTTTGGATAGTACAGGTAATTTTGGCAGAGAATCTAACGCCTCAAGTGATCGAGATGCTAGCTAAGATTCTCAGTCTGAGTGCTATTGTTGCCGTTGCATATATTGTTTACCGCGCCTCTCCACTGTTAGGAGAGATATTGAGAAAACTGACGCTGAACACGAAAACCGAACTAGACGACTTGCTCGTACCCTACGTGCCTCGTCTGTTTCAGACGGTGCTACTCGCTGTTGTAGTGTTAAAGGCGAGTGAGTTGTTGTTAGGAGCATCTGCAAGTGCGCTCATTGGTCTATTAGGTGGAGCGGGCATCACGTTCGGTTTATTGCTTAAGGACATTATCTATGACTGGTTTTCTACCATCATTATTTACACGGATAATCTATATCTACCGGGTGACTGGGTGATTGTGGAGGGAATTGATGGTAGCGTTCAAGTTTTAGAAATTGGCATCAGAACTACAAAGCTTCGTCTAGCAAAATGGGATTCTATCAAAAAGATACCCAATTCCAAAATGATTACTGGAATTGTCGAGAATTGGTCGCAAAATCCCGGTTCTGAAGAATCATTTGGGATCAATTTAACTCTCAAAATTGACAGTATTTCTGCGGAAAAAACTTCGATAATTTGCGAAGCACTTCAAAAATTGCCTAGCTCTATCGATTCCTTACATGAAAGATGTTTGGTTTGGCTAGACAGACTTGAACAGAATGCTCGCGTCATAAATATTCGAGCCTTTAATAACAATCGCGATTTATACTTTGACGCCTGTCAAGAATTGAATTTAGCCATCTTAGCACTACTGGAAAAAGAGGGTATGGATACCCTGAATCTGGAATTTAGAACATACCTCGAAAGCTATAAGCAGACTTTGGAAATAACTGGTAAAGCGATAAATTGACGTTGCACTTTCCCAGGGATAATGGAGCGCGATCGCCCTGTTTCTCTGAATTACCAAAAACACCTTACGTGAGTACATTAAAACTAGGAAGAGGAAAATATCCCATGAAGTTAGACAAGTTTGTACTAGCACAAAATATGGCATTTCTAATAGCCATTCCCCCACAAAGTAATTTGGCAAAATTGCTCTCCTTTTGCTTGGCGACAAAGGCTAGAAAAAAGATGACGGGAACAGAAATATTAAAAATCACCTGTGACCTAATGGAAAACCCATCTAATTTGCCCTATTGGACTCAAGACGTGATGGGACTAGATTTAGATTACACCAGTGAAGAGTGGAAAGCTTTAGGAGAAATGGGCATCAACGATGCAGAGGAGTTTATGGCTACCCTGTGGCAAGAGTTGGAAAATTTGAATTTGTAATATCTCGCCCTGGCGTCAGCCAAGAAACTCTCAGGTTCCAAACACTCTATCAAAAGCATTCATCACAGCCGGATAGTTCAAAAACCCTATCTTGGGACAAGGGATAGTCAACTTTCAAGAGAAAAAGAAAAATATGTCTTTAAATGTTGAAATTTTAGAGCAAAGTTTCGAGAAAATCAAACCTCGTGCTGATGAATTTGCCGCTACCTTCTACGAAAACCTGTTTAAACTTTATCCAGGAGTGAAACCGCTGTTTGCCAATACCGATATGGCAAAGCAACAGAAAAAGCTGCTTAATGCTCTGGTTTTGGTAGTAGAAAATCTTCGTTCTCCAGAGGCTTTAGGGCCAGTTCTCAACTCACTAGGAGGCAGACACGTCAGTTATGGAGTGCTCGCCAATTCTTACCCGGCAGTTGGAGAAGCACTACTAATGACATTTGAGGAGTATCTTCAGGAAGATTGGACTATTGAAGTCAAACAAGCATGGATCGATGCCTACGGAGCGATTACTGCTTTGATGTTAAAAGGCGCCGGGGTAGAAACAACACCTAAAGAAGTTCAGTTAGAACCAGAGATTACTCCCGATAAACAGGTAAGTATAGCAGCTAATCACCCACTAGAATCAGTTCCGGAAAAAGAGCCACAATTAGCCGTAGAATTACTGGAAAGAAGTTTTGAAAAAATCAAACCTCGTGCTGATGAATTTGCCGCTAGCTTCTACGAAAACCTCTTCAGCGCTCACCCAGAATTTCAGCCGCTGTTTGCCAATATCGCTATAGAAAAACAACAGAAAAAGCTCATAAATGCTTTGGTGTTGGTAGTAGAAAATCTCCGCTCTCCAGAAGCTTTAGAGCCAGTTCTCAACGCCTTGGGAGGCAGACACATCGGCTATGGGGTAATTCCCAAGTACTACGGTCCAGTTGGAGACGCACTGCTGATGGCTTTTGAGCAGCATCTCCAAGAAGATTGGACTCCCGAAGTAAAGCAGGCGTGGACAGATGCCTACAGAGCAATTACAGGTTTGATGTTAAAAGGCGCAGTTGTAGTTTCTACACCAAATGTTGCCCCGAATGAAAAAAAAGTTACCCACAACCAGCCAAAAGAATCAAAGACACAATTACTGAACGAATCTCAGCCGATCGCACCACAAACCGAGGAACATAAAAAGCCTTTAGTACCAATTCAGTTGGATGGTGAAATTATCCAAAAAATGCTCTTGAAAATAACTGATAGTTATCAGCAATTTCAAAGTCAATCATTCGTTCAGCGATTGGGTGAATTTCTCAAAGGAATTTTAGAAAAATTTATTGATAATTTTTGGAAACAACCAGCCTGGTTAGTTGCTGCTGTTTCAGCCGTTTTGTTCATCATAATTTATGTGAACGCGGAGGAAAATTCTCTGCTGGCAGAGATATTGGAGGGTGCTGATGCTCTCAGTCTTGTCGTTGCTTTAGTTTTATTCATTAAGGAAGCTCCCGATCGCCGGAAGCAATTTCACTACCAAGCTTGGAGTACGATCGATGCAGCAAACGGTGTAAAAGTTAGCTATGCAAGAATTTTGGCACTTCAGGATTTGAATGAAGATGGTGTTTCTCTCAGAGGTTTGGATTCTCCTGATGCAGAGTTAATAGCTATTAATCTCTCTGGGGCCAATCTGAGTGCAGCCAATTTGACTAACACCGATCTCAGTAATGCAAATTTGAGCCATGCCAACCTCGATAATACTAACCTCAGTCAAGCTAAACTTGCGGGTGCTAATCTCACCCATGCCAAGCTAGGTTTTGCTCGCTTGAGTCAGGTTAATCTCAGCAATGCCAACCTCAGTGAGGCTAATTTAATTTGTGCGGACTTGAGTAACGCAAATATGAGCGGCGTCAATTTAAAAAATGCTAGTTTGAGTGGTGCTAATTTGAATAGTGCCTACCTAAGTGGTGCAAATCTCAAAGGTGCTCAAGTTAGCATTTCTGACCTGAGTGGTGCTTTACTTGAAGGCGCTATTATGCCTGATGGCTCGAAGTATAAGTCTCCGGAAGATCGAGTCAAAAATCAATAAATTGATGCCAGTTTTTTGATGACCTTGAGGTCTAGTTTTGTACTAAAATGGTGAGAACCACTTTAGTACAAAAGTTTTGGCTTACTGAAATGCGATCGCGCGGGAAGAAAGCCGTTGACCTGGAATCATTTCATTTAAGTGCTGCTCGTGGCTTGAACGAAAATAGATAGCAACCTCGCTCTTAATATCTTCTACACTAGGGATGATTGCCGAAATTTTTTCTGACTCGTTCTCATTTTTTTTCTACGTTATGTCACGATCGACTACCACAAAGCTTAAAATCCTTACTAGATCTAAAAATATCTACACCCTCTAGCCTTTTATGGATGGTAAAACACGTAGCAGTGACCTATTATCCCCGATCGTTGATAGAGTCAGTGCAGCAAAAAGCCGCTGAAAGCCGAGAAGTCCAGAAGAAATACTTTGAGCGTTATGCGGCTATCATCGTGGCAGTGTCTGGCGGTGTACAAAAATGCCGGAAAACTTCTAGCGATGAGCAACGGTGGTTCGAGGTGTGACTTTGCAATCGCCGTTGAGTTCGTCCATCATGTTGGCGTAGGACGACCCTCTCTGGATGCCATCTAAGTGGTAGCGCGATCGGCTTCTCCATTAATACTAAAATTAGCAGAGGTAAGCGATCGCACTCGTTCATCACCAAAAACACATCTTGAATCAAGGATAAACGCAATGAATCTCAGAAAATTTACCGATTTGTCAAAGTGGTCGATCTTACTCAAAGTTTTTCCCCTAACAGCAATATTTTGCTTGGCAAAATGGATTGTTCATCAGACGCAGTGGGAATTTGGTAAGTTCGATAGTCAGGTAGGTTCTCTGTTAGCTGCGGTAACGTTCATCTTGGCGTTTATGCTGAACGGGACGCTGAATGATTACCGTACCAGTGAAGATATGCCAAGCCAGATTGTGAATGCGGTTGAAACGATTCAAGATACGAATTTGTTCATTGCAGCCCGTAAGCCCGACTACGATCCAACCCCACTTACAGAAGGGTTAGCTGAAATCCTCAAATCAGTCCTACTATGTTTGAAACAGGGTCAGCCATTCAGCAGAGTGGAGAATGCCGTTACCAACCTCAATCCATTACTGGGTGAATTCTCAAAGTTTTGCGAAATTCCTTCGATAAGTCGCCTTCAAGGTGAACAGGGAAAGATTCGTCTTCTGATCGATCGAATTCAAAGGATTCGTGATACCGACTTTCTGGCAGCCGCCTATGGATTGCTGCATCTTCTGATAATTGCCTCAAGCAGTGCTTTGTTAATAACACGTACCGACGATTTTAATACCAATTTGATTGTTTCAGGTTTTCTGTTTACGTCATTCATGTATTTGTTGTTGCTGGTCTACGATCTTGACAATCCTTTTGAGTACAACGGAAACTCTAGTGCGGATATTGATTTGTCATCTATTGAAAAGTCGTACCATCGACTGCGGGAGGAGCTATTGAAGGATGAGAAGCCTAAAATAGCTTAAGCAAATGAGTTATTTCTCAAGTAACTCTTACACCTGTTAAGAAAAGCTTAGCACAGCAGAAATTGTCGTCAACTTCCAGAAAATATTATTTTTTATCTTAGATAAAAATTACTTTTTTTCCATAAATAACAGGAAGAAATTTCCATTTTTTGGTAATATTTTTATGTTGTGCTTTTCTACTCATAGAATTAGGAATATGTCAGTATAAAAGCTTTGGCTGACTGAAATGCGCTCCTACCAATGGTGAGAGATTATTTTTATTTTTTTTATTTTTAGCGCAAAAATAAGCCAAAGAATATAAATAGTCCTGGACGCACGATTGTTTAGAAACCGGGTTTTCTTACGAAAAGACGTGTTGTAGACCCCTGATTCGGTAAAAAACCCAGTTTCACCAGTCCCGATGCGTAATTCCCGATCAAAAAACATCCTATACAATTACTGAAGCAATCAATAATCAAGACAAAACTCACAGTCATGTTGCTGGTAGTCAGCTTTTGTGCTACGCTTGCGACTACCTTTATATGGTCTAGTGAGTAAATCTATTCTGACCGAAAAAGTCTTCAACCAATTAACCAACCTTCGGGCTGCCAAGACTTATCAAATCCAAGATTATTTTGAAAAACTTAACAACCATAGCCAGACTGTCAGAGAAGACCTGACAGCCACCACTTTCCTGAACGTCAAAACGCGATTGCCTAGTTAAATGCACATCACTAGAAACAGCACGACTCGCAAGCTGCTGATCTCTGTACTTTTCGTTGCCCTGCTCGCTCTCTTGGTTCAGTTGGGTAGTGGGGTCAGAGTTTCGGCTCAGTCTCAAACAAAGTCTGATACATTCAAGCCACTGTCTGATATTCCTGCTCAAGCACAACAGGTTGAGACAGGAATCTTTGTAATGAACCTCTACGATCTTGATATCTCAAGCAATACTTGCTCCCTGGACTTCTATGTTTGGTTTAAGTGGAAGGGTAACCTAGACCCAACTGCCAACCTGGAGTATTTCAACGGAGTTAGCGACTCAGACACGACTTCAGTACCCTCATATAAAAAGCCCGAAAAACTACCAGACGGTCGCTTCTTTCAAGCTGTGAGAGTTGAAGCTCGCTTTGTCCAACCGTTTGCTTTGGCAAAGTATCCGCTAGATCGGCAGAATCTAAGGATTTTGCTAGAAAATTCAGTTTATACCGCCGACCAAATGGTTTACGTAGCAGACAACAATCAGTCGGGTTACTCAAGTAAGATATCAATTCCGGGCTGGGAAATTCAAGCGGCTGATGTGTCGAGTCTAGTTCATGAGTACACCAGTAATTTTGGCGATCCAAGATTGGGAGATATAACTCAGTATTCGATTCTACAATATTCACTGACTGTCTCTCGACCCGTTAGTTTCTTCGTTTGGAAACTGCTGTTACCTCTGGTGATTGTTGTCGCTGCCAGTTGGGGAGCATTGCTGCTCAAGCCACAATACGTTGATTCCCGCATTGCCTTATCCGTGACTGTACTGCTAACTACTGTATTTTTACAGCAGTCCTACTCTTCAACACTGCCGAATATTGGCTATCTGGTTTTGCTAGATAAGATCTATGCCCTGGCATACCTACTGATTACTATTTCGATTTTGGAAGCGATCGTAACCGCTGACTGGATTAAGGATGAGAAAGCAGAAAGCTATGCGCGGGTTGTTCGACTAGATCGCACGCTTTTAGCAATTCAAATATTAGTTTTTGTTGGAGGAGTGGCGCTACTTCTGCTACTGTCGTGATCTGAGCAAGGCAAAGGTTAATTTGAGAGGCAGCCTCTAGTATGAGAGCATTTGGGGTTTTCCCAAGTGGAGGATCGAGCCTAGCAGAACGAGGAAGAAGGTAAGAGGTGTTTGATGTGCTTTTCTACTGATAGAATGATGAATTTGTTAGTATAAAAGCTTTTGTTGAATGAAATTATAGCCGTTACAAGATAGCTGAGAATTATCAGAAATTAGCTTGTTATTCTAAATTTTAGGAAAAAAAATCATGTAAAGAATATCAAAAAACATCCTATGCAATTACTGAATTAATTAAGTATCAAGACAAAACTCACAGTCATGTTGCTGGTAGTCAGCCTTTGCGCTATGCTAGCAAGCACCTAGATCGGATTTCTAATGTCTCGGTCTTGTTTTCAGACCTCCACCAATTCACAAAGCTCGATCGATGTCCTCTCAAGAGGTTGTTGGCTTGCTGAATGAACTGGTAACAGCCTTCGATGAAATGACAGAAAAATACGGTTTGGAGAAGATTAAAACTATTGGTGACGGTTACATGGCTGTATGCGGGCTTGGTGTGCCGCGTCTGGATCGTGACAAACGCACGGTAGATTTTGCTTTGGAAATGCTGTCGTTTGTCCGCCGATTTAATTATGAAAAAGACTTGCATCTAGACCTGCGGCTCAGCATCAATTCAGGAAATGCGATCGCAGGCGTGATTGGCAAAAATAAATTGCTCTACGACGTTTGGGGGGATACTGTAAATATTGCCAATAGGTTGAAGTCGGCTTGTCCGCCCGGATCGATTTTAGTTTCTCAGGACATTGGCTCGCGCCTGCACGATATCTACGATTTTGAGCTGGTTGGTCAAATTCAAGAACCTGAAAAAGAAAAGCTAGTGGCTTGGCAAGTCAAAAGTTTTAAGCTGACTGTAAGTGTTCGAGACGAAGAAGTTTATGAGTAATTTAAGCTTTTGGCGCAAGGAATATTAGCGGAACCCGAACCAGAAATCAAAACCACATCCTATGATGAGACTGCAATTATTTATGAGGTGGAGTTTTTTATCGAAAACTGGGACGATGTGGAGCAGATACTCGATCGATTTATGACGCGAGTCTGGTACGCAGCGCAGCGAAACAACCTGACGCTATATCGCTACCGATATGAATATGCTGTAGAACCTGGGGACAAGGCAGATAGCGCTTCAAGTAAGTTAGCCCAAAGCTTGCACTCAATTCCCGGATTTATGCATTTAGCTAGAGAACCCAAAAATTTGGATGACTTAACTAAAGGAACTATTTTGCAGAAATTTGGTGCGGGAGAGAAAGTCATCCGGCAGGGCGAGCCTGGTAATGCTTTGTACATTATCATTGCGGGTCAGGCTAAGGTCACAGTCACAAACAAGTTTGGCATGGAGTTGGAGGTAATGACTATCTTGAGTGGTGAGTTTTTTGGCGAGATGGCACTGTTTAGTGGGGAACCGAGTCCGGTATCAATCGTCGCCGTTGACGATTTGCAAGTTCTTGTTATTTACTCAGATGCTGTGAATACGACGATTGAACGTCAACCAAGCTTGGGGCGCGAGATCGGTAAAATTATAGAAGCGCGAAGCAAAGCCGTAAGTATGGCCGGGCAGGCAGATGTTTCGTCAAGAGCTGAGGTTGATTCCATATGAGGATTTTGAACTAAATTGATATCGAGTAACCAATTATTTGTAAATGCAAGTTAAATACGCAACAAATTACACTCAAAAATCAAAAATATCGATCGCCAAATGCCAGTTTTTCTGATGCAGCCGATCGCAAATTTGCACTTTCTCAACCGCCAAATATTGCTGAAATTCTGGTTTCTCTAGGCCGCTGCGCCACATTACCAGAGCATCTTCTCCGGTATCTTCGTAGTAACGTTTCCGCCGTCCAGCCTCTTTAAAACCAAATTTTTTGTACAGAGACACGCCGGCTAAATTAGATTCACGCACTTCTAAGGTTGCCCGTTCTAATTGTCTGTAGTGAGCCTTTTTTAGTAAAGCCCAAAGCAGAGCTTGTCCTAAACCCTGACCTTGAAAGCGAGGCTGAATTGCCAAAATTGTAATATGAGCTTCTTCTAAAATTGCCCACAGACAACCCAAACCGATGAGAGTTGGGGTAAGTTTTGAGTTGGGAGTTGCTGGCGAGGAACTCTCAACACTGAGCGGTTTTGAGTTGAGAATGCTGTTGGGTTCGATCGACTCGAGTTCGCTGTCGAATCTTTCTGATTTGCCGACCTCGGTTTCCGATGCCCACAAACCCAGTAAATCGCTGTTAGGACTGCCTAACTCGCGCCTATAGCCTTCGATCGTCCAAAGTCCGCCAAAACAGAGGCGATCGAGTTCGACTGCACTGTTGAGGTCTTCGGCGGCGAGATGTTTAATTTGTAGAAAACGCACGGCTGTAAATTGTACACTGGAAAACACAGTAGCGATTAGCTGTTTGTTGCTAGTTTTGAGTCATGACTCACAAGTCTCCAGACATTAGTCTACTGCCAACGACCAATGACTGCTGATTAATGACTGCCGACTGCTGACTGCTGATTAATGACTGCTGACTAATAACCTAGGATAGTTATTGCGCGATGGTATCAACTCAATCTTTCGGGGTCGAATCGGGACTTAAGTATCTGTCTGAGTCGAAGCCGGCCCTGCAAAATCGATCGCCAAATCAAGAACTGTTACCGCTGACAGCCAGTGTTAACAGCAGCGATCGGTTGGAAATCGGAGGCTGCGAGGTAACAGCCTTGGTGGAGCAATTTGGCTCGCCGTTATACATTTTAGACGAAGAAACGCTGCGGGCGGCTTGCACCCAGTACCGGGATGCTTTCGGGCGTTACTATCCGGGCGAATCTCAAGTGCTCTATGCTTCTAAAGCTTGGAGTTGTTTGGCAGTTTGCGCGATCGCAGCTTCCGAAGGTTTAGGCATAGATGTCGTATCCGCCGGGGAAATCCACACTGCACTGCAAGCCGGCGTCAGTCCCGACAAAATCTACTTCCACGGTAACAACAAGTCCCGCGAGGAACTGCAGCTAGCTGTCGAAAACGGCTGCATTACCGTAGCCGACAATTGGCGGGATTTAGAGACTCTAGCAGAGTTGGGAGCATCGGGTGTCAGCAGCCTCACAGGTGGGCCGACACGAGTTATGGTGCGGTTTACTCCTGGAATTGAGTGTCACACCCACGAGTACATTCAGACGGGTCAAATCGACAGTAAATTTGGCTTCGATCCCAACTCGCTCGATCGAGTATTTACTTTCATCAGCCAACAGCCGTCCTTATTTTGCGTGGGAGTGCACGCTCACATAGGATCTCAGATTTTTGAACTGCAACCCCATGACGATTTAGCCGAAGTCATTGTTCAGGCCTTGACTAAAGCACAGAGTTATGGTCTGCCTGCGACAGAAATTAATATTGGCGGTGGGTTGGGCATTCGCTATACTGAAGCGGACGATCCTCCTAGCATTGAAGATTGGGCTCGTACAATTTGCTCCGCAGTGGTAGCAGCTTGCGAGCGGCAGCAATTGCCCCTGCCTAAGTTGCTTTGCGAACCGGGTCGATCGCTCGTCGGTACAGCCTGCGTCACTGCTTATACCGTTGGCTCTCAAAAAGTCATTCCGGGAATGCGGACGTATTTAGCTGTAGATGGAGGGATGTCCGACAATCCGCGTCCTATTACCTATCAATCAGTTTATCGAGTCCTCGCAGCCGGTAAAATGTCTGCTCCCTTAACCGAAACAGTGACAATTGCTGGGAAACACTGCGAGTCAGGCGATGTTCTGATTAAAGATGCCAAATTGCCAGAGTGTCAGGCCGGAGATGTCCTCGCGGTTACGGCTACAGGGGCATACAATTACAGCATGGCTTCTAACTACAACCGAGTACCTCGACCGGCAGCGGTTTTAGTGAGAAATGGGGAAGTTAACACGATTATACAGCGGGAAACTTACCAGGATTTGCTGAGGCTTGACCGCCTTCCTGAACGGCTCGGAGTTCAAAAGTAAAAACTGAGAAGTTAAAAGTTAAAAGTTAAAAGAAAGACCATCGATGTTTACTCAGTGATTGCTCTTTGACTTTTAACTTTTGCCTTGTTCAGTGACGCGATTGGATTGACACTACCCGGTCTAAAAACGCGGGGATTTTCAGCGTATTCCTTATAACAACTGTTCATGGTTCACGGGTTCGAGTGCATCACGGTTCGCGGTTCACAGGCGGTAGCGTTCGATGAACCATGAACAATCAACAATCTGGCTATGACATTGGCCTCGTTCAGTCCTTATTGATTCAAGGGCTCGATATTGGACTGGTTTTTGCGCTTGCGTATTTGGTGCTCGTCATTGTTGGGGAGCGCCGGACGCTGTGGATGGTAAGGGGATTTATCATTTTGATGCTGGCGGCGGCGGTGAGCAACTGGGCTGGATTGAAACTGTTGCACGTTGCCCTCAACAGCTTGGTGACGGGTTCGGCTGTGGCAATGGCGGTAATATTGCAGTCGGAGTTTCGCCGATTTCTGGAACAATTGGGTCGGGGGGAAATTATACAATTGTTTGGACGGGATCGCCGACCAACTCCCGAACCGGACAGCGTTATAGATGAAATTGTGGACGCAGTAAAAGAACTTTCGCAAAACCGCACGGGCGCTTTATTAATTGTAGAAACAGATTCTCCGATCGACGATCGGGATTTTTCAGTCCCGGGAGTGAAGCTAAATGCAGAAGTTTCTAAAGAATTGTTGCAGACTATCTTTCAGCCGCAAACTTTGCTGCACGACGGAGCTGTTTTGATTCGAGCTTCCCGGATCGTGTCGGCGGGGGTAATTTTGCCTTTGTCCGATCGCAGCGCGTCGCGGCAGTTGGGAACTCGCCACCGGGCAGCGATGGGGATTACGGAACGGGTGCAAGCTTGCCTCTGCGTGGTGGTGTCCGAGGAAACAGGTTCTATTTCTCTAGCGCAGATGGGAACTTTAAATCGACCTTTGACTAGCAGCAAACTTAAGGAATTGCTGGAAGCAAAGCTGTTTCCGTCGGAGGGAGAAAGAGTTGTGGCTCCAATTCCGATCGGCAATCTCGGACGCCAGATAGGATTGAAGGGAGTGACACTGTTAAAGCGGATAATGCGCCGATCGGGTAATCGGGAGAAACCATGAGTCAAGGAATTTGCTTGGAAAAGTTGCCGGAGGATCTGCAACAAGAACTACTGCCTAAGCACATAGCAGTGATTATGGACGGGAACGGGCGCTGGGCTAAGAATAAGGGATTGCCGCGGATTGCGGGACACCGCCGAGGAGCTAGCACTCTCAAGGAACTGCTGCGCTGCTGCAAAGATTGGGGGATTCCAGCTTTAACGGCTTATGCTTTTTCGACGGAGAATTGGGGGCGGCCGACCGGGGAGGTGGATTTTTTGATGAGTTTGTTTGAGGGTAAGCTGCGGCAAGAATTGCGGGAGATGGTGGACGAGGACGTGCAAATTCAATTTATGGGGAATTTGCAGGCTTTGCCGAAGTCTTTGCAGGCGGAAATCGAGCGTTCTGTGACGGCCACTCAGCACAATCAGGGGATTCTGTTTACGGTGGCGACGAATTACGGGGGGCGTCAGGAGATCGTGCAAGCTTGTCGGGCGATCGCCACTCAGGTGAAAGAGGGCAAGTTGCAGCCGGAGGAGATTGATGAGGTTTTATTTAAACGCTATTTGTATACTGCTGATGTTTGTGACCCGGATTTGCTGATCCGGACGAGCGGGGAAATGCGGTTGAGCAATTTTTTACTATGGCAAATGGCTTATTCGGAAATTTATATTACTGAGACGCTGTGGCCGGATTTCGATCGATCGGAGTTTCACCGCGCTTTGTCTACTTATCAGCAACGTAACCGCCGATTTGGCAAAGTTTAACGATTTTAGATTTTAGATTTTAGATTTTGGGTTAATTGTTCAGTTTCCAATTAGGTGTCGATTCTGACCTTGATTTCCCATCTAAAATCTAATACTACTTTCACTCATGTCTTGCTCAAGATAACTATTTTAGATTTTAGATTGGAGGACAACTCTAAAATTGAAAATCTTAAATCTAAAATCTAATAATTAGGGTCCAGAGAAAACAGCAGCTTCAATGTCCTGACGTGAGAGAGAGTATTTGAATGCTCGCTGAATGTCTTGGCCGTCGGCTCCGGCCTCGATGTAGCGGACAGTGAGTTGGTCGATATCGAGGGAGAGTTCTGCTTTCCATGTAAGTTGCTCGATCTGCCAGCAGTGGAGTTCTCGCCGGTCTTGCTGGCAGCCGCGGCTTTTGAGCCACTGCTCGATTTCGGGGAGTGGATGGTTGTACAAAGGAGTGTCAGCGGAAGGAAGGGTCATGGGATGTTAGATTTTAGATTTTAGATTGGGGATTTTAGGCTTGGGATTGGGGATTTGGGATTTGAGGGTTTAATTGCCACGAATTAAGCCGATCGCGATCGCCAGTACCAAACATCCGATTAAGCTAGCTCCCATGATCGACAGGGCGAACAGTTCTCCAGGGGAAAGAGGTCGATCCGTGGGGTCTAGGTAAGCGGATTTGGAAGTTTTTTCGCCCGAACCCGAAACCGGAGTATTGAAGCCTGGGGGCGGCCCAATCACGTTCAGACGAGAATAGCCTATTTTGAGGTCGTAGGCGAGGCGACGTTCTGGGTTGCTGAGGGTGGCGTAGGCGTTGTTGAGCTGCTGAAATTTGGCGGTAGCGACTGCAGGCGGCAGGTCGGTGGTATCGGGATGGTAGAGTTTGCTAAGTTCCCGGTACGATCGCCGAATTTCGATCGCTGAGGCTGAAGGATGCAGCCCTAACAAGCTGTAATGACTGGAACCCAAGGGGGTTTTTCCAGGTATTTTTTGACTTTTGTTTTTTGCAGTTGCCTCGTTTCCTGCCACCGAAGCCCCTCTCTGCCTATTGTTAATAATATTTGGTTATTTTAGCTGAAATTTGAAGGAAGAGGAATTAACCGCAGAGGGCGCTCTTGACGCAGAGGGAAGAGGGAAGAATTATAAATTCTCCCGTTCTTTGTCTGTTTCTGCTGTCACGGAGTTTTTTATTCTTTATTAGAGTTGACTTTTTCGGAGTAATGTGCATTAACCAGGGCTAGCGCTGGGGCGTCGGTGGATTCTGGTCGATCGATACTGTGTTCGCCGTCGGCGGGAAGTTGGCAAGAAATCAACTCTGTGACGATGCGATCGCCCAGAGCGTCTTCCCAATCCTGCAACTGTTCTCTGGCTTTGATCGGTGTATTGAGAGCCACGTCTACCCCCATTTGCTGAAGGTTGAGGCTGTGGGCTGCAGATCGGCGGTTGACACACTCCACCAGCCAAACGCTCAATCCGACTGCTGCCATCAAAGGCAAAACAATCCGGTAATCTCTAGTCAATTCAAACATCAATAGGATGGCTGTCAGCGGTGCTCTGGCGCTGCCGGCGAGCACGGCGGCCATTCCCACCATTGCGTAGGCGGGAGGGCCGGCGACTCGATGGCTCATTGCCGGCAGCATTTCCAAAAACAGGCCGTAAGCCGAACCCAGGGAAGCTCCCAAAAACATCGCCGGAGCGAATATACCGCCCACTAAACCACTGCCGAGGCTGATTGCTGTCATCGCCAGTTTGACAAACAGCAGCAGCAGCAGCAAAGGCAAGGAAAATTTAACATCTTGGAGCATTGCTTGGACTGTTTCGTAGCCGACACCCAAAATTTGAGGAAATTGCAGGGCGACTAAGCCGACGCAGGCCCCGCCGATGATGGGCTGAAGCGGCCGGGGCACTCGTCCGAGCCAAGCAAATCCTCGGATTTTTCCTTGAAAACAGCGATCGGCAAATTGAATTGCTTCCGTGTAAGCTAGGGAGACTCCGCTCGCCAAAAGTCCCAATCCCATGTACAGAGGAAGTTCTAGGGGGCTGCGGACATCGTAAACCGGCAAAGCAAAGGCCGGCTGAGCTCCCAAGCAGATTTGAGCGATCAGCGCCGAAACTACGGCGGAGAGCAAGACAACGCTGACTGACGAAGTGGCGAAGGTGCTGCCGAGCACGACTTCTAAGGCAAAGAAGACTCCGGCGATGGGAGAGTTAAACCCAGCGGATAAGCCTGCTGCTGCTCCCGCGCCCAGGAGCAAGCGCTGCCGTTCTGGGGAGAGCTGCAAGACTTGAGCCAGCAGCATTCCGAAGTTGGCGCCGATTTCGACGCTGGGGGCTTCCGGGCCGAGGGAGGCACCGGTGCCGAGGGAAACTGAGGCTGCCATCATTTTGGTGATCGGCTTGAGAGGAGAGAGTTCTTGCAGGCCGCGGGTGGCTGCAATTAAGGAAGACATATTCGGGCCAAAGTCCCGAAACCGCCACCGCATCAGCCCGATGACGACTCCGCCGAGGGTGGGAATGCAGGCTAGCGTCCAAGAGCCTTTGGAGGCGATCGCCCCCATGAAGTCTTCCAGCATCAGGCTGTGGATGAAGTGGATGAGATAGTGAAAGGTGACGACGCCTGCGCCCGTAACTCCCCCGATGACTAGGGAGAGGATCAGCAGGAGGGTTTCTGGGCTCGGGTGCAGGCGGTTGAATAGCGGGCTTAGGCGGGAGGCTTGGGGAGTTGCTGCGGTTGGCCCGGGTGGCGGCAGATCCACAGGAGGGGTGACTCTCATTTAGCGGTTAATTCTTCTGTGAGAACTTAGATAAATATTACATTTTATTTCTTTTTTTAATTTTGAGTGATTTTACGGGAATTGACAAGTTAATTAAGGCGTATTTTAGCGTAGATTTTTTGGGCTGGTGGCTGGGGTGGAATCAGCGATTCTGAGAGTCAGCAGATTTGTCGTGATTGTATTCTCAGTTACATTTAAACTTAGATAGACTCTCGGGATAATGCTAATTAAGTATATTTACAGTGTTGGCGCTTAGGGCGATCGCATCAGCGAACTGTTAATATCATATAACTCAGTGAAAAACAACATTCAGATTAAATAATTGGCGATGCGAGATTTTATCTTAAAATCACAAATCTCCAATCCCCAATCTCAAATCTCCAATCGATCGCGCACAATATCACATCGGTTGTTGACTGGGCGGGATTTTCGGTCTGGGTTTGGCGATCGACATTAGCGGATCGCCGATGGTGGCGACTTTCCAGGGAGGTGATTCTAGCTGGCGTGCTGCGATTAAAAAGGGTGCCCCTCGCTTCAGGCGATCGACCATTAATTTAGGTGGAATAAATGCAGATAAAAACGGTTCATTGACACTGCCAATATATGCGTAAGCACCATTTTCTAGCCACCTTCCGGCAACAGTGTTTTTGTCATCTGGCGCTGCTGCTGACCAACTGTGGATCATGTGGATTGCTGCGGGGAATTGGAGTTTTGGTATATCTTCAACTGAAGCGTCGCCGTTGCCGACTTGAAATGATTTTGGATAGCCTTTGGAATTAATTAATATTAAGTCAAATGTCCACGGTTTTGAGGCTAAACTCCGCCACTTTTCCAGGCTAGATTCTGGTTGCTGCACTATTGCGACATTTAAACCTATGGTTTTTAGTCCGCTAACTGCTGCCTCCATTTCATATTTTCCCCAATTTCCTTCCTTGGGGTAACTGTCATAAAGCATGGCTGTTTGGCTGTCTAGAAATATGGCACACATGGCTTGATAGATCGATCGCACTTCGGAGCCGTAAATCCAGCCGACAGCCGCCCAACGTTCGCCGTTCGGGTGTCGTCCCAAACCGTCGGTAACAGCTAATTGTTCGTCTTTGTTTTGAGGGGATTGATATTTGACGGCTAGTTGGCGTACCATGGTTATAGTGTCGATCGCGTCTCCGAGTTGAGAGTAAAAATATCCGGT